>NZ_JAQVNX010000113.1 GCF_028702905.1 Methanofollis sp. | reverse complement strand
GTGCGGCCGATGTCGCTTGGACGCGTCGGCACCTGCACCTGCACCCTCAGGGAGATGGCCGCCCGCATCGGCGGGAATGTCAGGGTGTACGGCGACGCACGCGACCCCGCCACCCTTGCAGTCGTCGGCGGGAGCGGCTTTGACCCGGCCCTCATCGAGGAGGCCGTCGGCCTCGGCGCCGAGGCCTTTCTCTCGGCAGAACTGAAGCACCATGTGGCGCGGGCTTCGCCGATCCCCTGCATCGAGTCGACCCACTATGCCCTGGAGGCCCCGGGAATGCAGGCACTCGCGGAGAGGGAGGGCTGGCAGTACATCGATGATCGGCCGACAGTCACGACCCTTCCATGAAGGATATCTGGCAGGAGATCAGGGACGCGGGCGGCCTGACCCCGCCGGTCAGGGAGCAAATCTGTCGTTCCTACAGGGGCCGGGGGGAAAAGGCGCTCGCAGCAGTCGACGGCGGCCTGGTGCGGAAGTACGACGACTTCTTTGTCGTCACCGGTTGTTCGGACGAGTACATCGTCGAGGACGATTTCTGCACCTGCAAGGACTTCATCTACCGGGGGCGGTGCTGCTGGCACATCCTTGCCGTGCAGATCGCCGTAGCAGCAGGGTCATATCAGGAAAAAGACGGTTGGTACATCGATCGATGGAAGATGATCCGGTGAACACGATAAACAATATAATCATCCATTACCGAATAATAAGTAATAAGACGTGGTTTTGAATGCTCGAAGAAGAGTATCAGCTTGAATATTTTAAATCCCAGGGCTTCGTGCGGAAGGTCTGCACCAAGTGCGGGTCGGCGTTCTGGACCAGAGACCCGTCCCGGGAGACCTGCGGGGATGCACCCTGCGAGCCGTATGCCTTTATCGGCAACCCCGTTTTTCAGCCGCATTCCCTGGACGAGATGAGGGAGGCGTTTCTTTCGTTTTTCGAGCGGCATGGCCACACGCGTATCGAGCGCTACCCTGTCGTCGCCCGCTGGCGTGACGATATCTATCTGACCATCGCCTCGATCGCAGACTTCCAGCCCTTCGTGACGAGCGGTCTCGTGCCCCCTCCGGCAAACCCGCTGACGATCTCGCAGCCCTGCATCAGGCTCAACGACCTCGACTCTGTCGGCAGGTCGGGCAGGCACCTGACCCTTTTCGAGATGATGGCGCATCACGCCTTCAACTCGCCAGCCGAGGATATCTACTGGAAGGACCGGACGGTCGAACTCTGTGACGAGTTCCTCGCCTCGATCGGTGCCGACCTGAAGAAAGTCACCTTCAAGGAAAACCCCTGGATCGGCGGCGGCAATGCCGGCGCCTCTGTCGAGGTGCTCATCGGCGGCCTCGAAGTCGCGACCCTCGTCTTCATGAGCCTGACGCGGGAGAAAAACGACCAGGAACCGGTCATGCTGGAGGGCGAGCCGTACTATCCGATGAAGATGCGGATCGTGGACACCGGCTACGGCCTTGAGAGGATCACCTGGGCGTCGAAGGGGTCGCCGACGGTGTACGACGCCGTCTTCCCTGAGATGGTCAGCCACCTGATGCACGCGGCAGGCCTCGAACACCTCCTCGACAACAAGGAGTTCACGAAGATCCTCAGCCTCAACGCAAAGTTTGCCGGCCTGATGGACATCAGCGGCCCGAACCTCTATCAGCTCAGAAAGAAGGTCGCCGCCACGATCGATGTCCCCCTGGAAAAGCTGGACAAGATGATCACGCCGATCGAGAAGATCTACGCGATCGCCGACCACACCCGCTGCCTCGCCTATATGCTCGGCGACTGCATCGTCCCCTCGAATGTCCGCGAGGGCTATCTTGTCAGACTCGTGATCCGCCGCACCCTCAGGATGATGGCAGACCTCGAACTCAAGGGCAGCCTCGCCGACCTCGTCGAGATGCAGATGAAGATCGTCGGGCTTGACGCCTTCCAGCAGGACGTCAAGGTCGTCCGCGAGATTCTCGACCGCGAGGTGGAGAAGTACGCGGCGACTCTCGCCCGCGGCGCACGGATTGTCCAGAGGATCGCCCGCACCTACAAGAAGAAGAGCGAGCGGATCCCCCTGCAGGAGGTCGTCACCCTGTACGACTCGCACGGCATCCCGCCCGAGATGGTGAAGGAGATCGCTGCACAGGAGGGTGCGGTCGTCGAGATCCCGGACAACTTCTACTCGCAGATCGCCGACCTCCACTCGGAGAACCATGCGGAGAAGGAGGCCGACCCGCTGGCAAAGTACCGCGAGCGTGTCGCCGGTCTCCCGGCAACGAAGAAGCTCTACTATGATCAGCCGGCAGACGTCGAGTTCGAGGCAATGGTCATCGACTACTTCGACGGCTATGCGGTCCTCGACCAGACCCTCTTCTATCCGGAAGGCGGCGGTCAGCCCTTCGACACGGGCACCCTCGTCACCGCGGAGAGCATGGTGCGGGTGGAGGAGACGATCAAGCTCGGCGAGGTGATCCTCCACAAGGTGCAGGGCGGCATTCTCAAGCGCGGCGACCGCGTCAAGGGTATCGTTGACGAGGAGCGGCGCTGGTCGCTGATGCGCCACCACACCGCGACCCATATCATCCTCCACGCCACCAAAGAGGTGCTCGGCGCCCATATCCACCAGGCCGGCGCCCAGAAGGGGATCGATACGTCGAGGGTCGATATCAGGCACTTCAAGCATATCACCCCCGAAGAACTGAAGAGGATCGAGGTCCGCGCGAACCAGATCGTGATGGACAATGCCCCGGTCTACATCACCTGGGAGGACAGGACGCGTGCCGAGCAGAAGTACGGCTTCGGCCTGTATCAGGGCGGTGTCCCGCCGGGCAAGCTGATCAGGGTCGTCCAGGTGGCCGGGGACGTGGAGGCCTGTGCAGGCACGCACTGCCGCTCCACCGGCGAGGTCGGGCCGATCGCGATCCTGCGGGTCGAGCACATCCAGGACGGTATCGAGAGGCTGGAGTTCTCCGCGGGTATTGCAGCGATCTACGCGATGCAGCACGTGAAGGAGCTCATCGCCCAGTCTGCCGAGATCCTCAGCGTCCAGCAGGAGAACCTGCCCACCAGTGTGACCCGCTTCTTCACCGAGTGGAAGGAGCAGAGGAAGGATATCGAGAGGCTGCAGCAGAAGGTCGTGGACCTGGAGGCGCAGCAGCTTGAGGCGGAGGAGATCGAGGGCCACCGTATCGTGGTGAAGCAGGTCGACCTGCCGCCGCAGGAACTGGTGGCGCTGGCATCAAGGCTTGCGGAGAACGGCGAGGTCGCGCTCCTTGTCGGCGGGAACGACCGTGTGCATGCCGTGATGGCGTCCCCGGTTCCCGAACTGAATGCGATTGAGGTCATCAGGGATGTCTGTGCGGCCCTCGGCGGCAAGGGCGGCGGAAAGCCCCAGCTTGCTCAGGGCAGCGGTCCCGAGGCCGGAAAGATCGGCGAGGCACTTACTCTCGGCCGGTCCCTGATCGAAGCGAAACTGCATAGCTGACAATGACGGAAGAGGTTGTGGTGCTGGAGCCCGGCGACGAGCGGGCGAAGAAGATCGCGAAGGCGATGGCGAGTCAGACGGCGAACGATATCCTCTCCGACCTGAAGGAGGGGCCGCTCAGCGCCGCCGAGATCGCCGACCACCTCTCCATCCCCATCACCACCCTCAAATACCATATCGAGAACCTGGCCGACGCGGGCCTGATCAAGATCGTCAGAACGAAGTGGAGCTCGAAGGGGCGTGAGATGAAGGTCTACGGCCTCACCGACACTCTCCTCATCGTCGCCCCGCAGGTGAAAGACATCAGGGCGATCCTCCTGAAGTACGCCTCCCTCTTCGGGGTCATCGTCTTTGCGACCGTCATCGCGGCGGTGGTGATGCCGATGCTCATGCCGCCGGCGCCCGAACCCATGCCGCGGATGGTGGCGTTCAACGAGGGTGCCCCTCTCGGGGCCGCACCCAAAGCAGGAGGGGAGGGCTTCCTTGGTGGGGTCGACACCTCGGTCCTCGCCTTCTTCCTCGGGGGGAGCACGGTGCTCCTTGTACTCCTCGTCTATGAGGTGTATCTGTACTTCACGTACTATCGGCGGAGAAAGAGCAGGGTGTGAGAGGCGCTCTTTCCGTTCTTTTTTGAATTTTTTTTTGAGTATAGGGGAGCGACGTAGCGGAGAGTGTGGTCGTCACACGGAAGACGCCCGAACACAGAATTTCTGACCGCCGAACTTTCCTCATCACAATCGCAAGGACTGCCCCGGCGGGGTGTGCGAGCGACAGCGAGCATGAGAAGATCTCATAGATCTTCGAGGAGCGACCGATAGGGCGCAGGCGGGGATGCCGACTTCACCCGACAGAGATGCTCACCCATCCCTTGAGGGGGAATGTCAGGGAGGACAGAGCATGGCGGGCTATCAGTCTCTCCATATATTACCCGCCCAGGAGACTTTGAAGGAAAAATCAAAATAGACGCTAAGAGTAGGTATGCATGTGAGTAAGTCCTTCCCGAAAAGGATGAGGCCACCGTAAGGTGGGTGGGACGAAGTAGGGAAGGGTTCACCGCTTTTTATGGCCCCTTGAACTGGTCATCGAACCCGAACAGGTCCATCAGTATCGCCTGTATGCAGGAAAAATCGCTCTCTGATAACACGCCCAGTTTTTTCAGGAACCGCTCTTCATCAAGGGAGAGTATCTGAAAGCACAGTGCAAAACTTACATTGCGAAGACCATTTCCGCCATCAGGTTCGACCATGTGAGTGTGAGGAAAATTCCCCGCGTTGTGAGATGTGGTAAAAGGAATGATTACGTGCATCCCGAATGATCTGGCCAGGACAACCACCGGACGATTTCCGGACTGTTCATGTCCTCTGGTCTCCTCAAGTTCGATGAACCACACCTCTCGGGGGCGGGGGAGCGCCATGTCAGTACCTCAGAGACCGAACCGACGCCTTCTGCATCGGTCCAACTTCACCCCTCAGCCACTCCAGGTCTTCCGCAGTCGGCTCAAACAAAAATTCCTTGACTTTGGAGACTCCTTTTGCGATCTGGGTGTCCCGATAAAATCCCTTCTCATGTTTGACAATACGGAGTGCTTCGACAGGGGATCTGCCCATATTTTTTACGAGCAGGGCATAGGTCGCACCAATCTCAAGGAGAGAAGGAGTTTTCTGAAATATCGTATTGAGAGAGCGTACCACTTCGGTCTCTTCGGGTGAGAGGGAAACATCGCTGTCTCCTTTTTTAAATTCCTGTGGGTGGGAGTAGTAATCCCTGGTGAAATTCGGAGAATAAGGGCCCCTGATATACAGATTGAAAGGATACTGAAAATCCACATTTTTCATCTGAAGGAGACAAACTGTTTTCTGCGCGATCAGTTTGCTCTCAAAGTCGTCTCTGTCCAGGGAAAAATTCATCTCTCGAAATGCTGCAATCGTCTTTTTCCAGTCTCCCATTTACGCATCACCACACACAAGCATGTCCAGCCATTTTTTTATTTTGTTCCACTCTTCGAGGCCCGCAGGAGTAATTGTGTACAGTTCAAGAGTTCTGGATTCAAAGGTCACCTTTTCCATCCTGAGATATCCCATCTCGACGAGAGCATTGACATTCGAGTAGGTGGATCCGTCATTGCCGATCTTTAAACTGTTCTTTATCTGCCGTGCGGTTGCGCCGTCCTCACCGAGTTCGGATAAAGCCCAGAGTATTTTTATTCTGGTCAGTGAGAATGCATTCGCGTTTAAATTTTCAGCCCCATCCACGACATCCAGAAGATTTCCTTTCATATTGACCTCCGTCAGATCGTCCTGTGGTATCATTGACTTGAAGTTTAAATTAATTGATGGATTCGGTACTATATGATTGTTAGTGCAAATGGTTCGTGCGCTGGTGCTCAGGTACGGCACATCGCCATCCTTCTTCAAACAGCGGCATCGTGCTTTGTGACTCATTTTGAAGAATATCACCATCCTGAGGGATTAAAGTTCCATTTGGATAAATATCCAAATATTTATCGGATGAAAGGAGGCATCTCAATCTTGATTCGCCATGTCAGCCCCACAGGAAGTAATCGATCTGGTAAAACGCTTTTTTTGAAGCGGCGGATCGATGTCACTGATACGGCGACTGAGTGAACTACCACGCCCTGAAGGGCGTGGCTTCCTGCTTCATCCTCCCTCTACTGAGGCAAGTCCACAGGCCCAAAGGCGCGTTCCGCACCTGATACCCCGACAAGATTCTGTTCTTGCAGGGCAA
>NZ_JAQVNX010000112.1 GCF_028702905.1 Methanofollis sp. | reverse complement strand
GTCCTGCCGCGTGTACTCCCGCCTCTGCGTCGTCTTCAGGAGACGGGCGAGGTGCTTTGCAAAGAGGAAGATGAAGACCTCGAAGAGGTCGGTCTGGTCGAGGTCGAGGCCGGCGAGGTCCATGTCCCTGATGGAGAGCCTCTCCGTGCAGGCGAGCATGGTGAGGAGGTTGCCGGCGATGACGGTCCTGTGCCTCAGGTAGGCGTCGCCGCCGAAGAGTTTTGGCAGGACCTCCAGGGTGATGCCGCCGGCCTTCACGACGCCGACGAGGTTCAGGGGCTTTATCGTGTCCCGCCCGATCGCGAGGAAGGGCCGGGCGGCGTTCAGGGCGTCCAGGGCCGCCAGCGTCTCCTCCGTCAGGCGGAGGACGTCCCCGTCCCATGCGTCTGTCCCGCCGACCTTGTAGGGACAGGCCTGGAACTCGAAGAGCGTCGCGGTGGCGGTCATGTGAGGTTTGCGGAGAGCGCCCTGATGAACTCCTCGCCATCGTCCGGCATGACGCCGTCTGAACCGACGCACTCCCTGAACGTCTGCGGGGAGTCATAGAAGTACTCCTGGAGGAGGGGGAGGACCTCGCACTCCCAGGTGGTCTGGAGGGCCTCGACGGCCTCGTCCCGCGTCGTGCATCCCCGGAGCTTCATCAGGTAACTGTGGCCGATCTGGTGGTCGCGGTCGTAGTGCTCTGTGATGCGGGCGTTCACCTCCCTGAGGGCGGCGGCGGCGAGGTCGAAGACCTCCTGCACGGCAGGGTCGCCGCTCGCGAGCGTCTCCTCCAGCACCTCGTAGTCGGGCATCACCTCGATGAAGCCGAACCGCCGCCGGAGGGCGATGTCGAGGAGGGCGATCGAGCGGTCGGCGGTGTTCATCGTCCCGATGACGAAGAGGTTCGGCGGGATGCCGAAGTGGGTCTTCGAGTACGGCAGGGTGGTGACGAGGGCGTTCCCGGTGCAGAGCCTCTTGTCCTTCTCCAGGAGGGTGATCAGTTCGCCGAAGATGCGGGGGATGTCGCCGCGGTTGATCTCGTCGACGACCAGGAAGACGGGGACGCGGTCGCGGACGGCGAGGGCCTCTGCCTCCTCCCGGGGCGAGAGGGCGGGCACGCCCTCTCCTTCCTCCCACCGGCTCTCTATCCCTGCCCTCTCCATCAGGGCGTTGAAGGCGTCCCTGCAGAGCGTCTTGAAGATCCCGTCCTCGATCTCGTAGCAGATCCGGCCTTCGGCGTCGGTCCGCGGCCTGAGTCCCTCGATGAAGTCCTCGTAGGCGAAGGAGGGGTGGAAGGTGACGAAGGCGCTGGTCGCTCCGGGGCGGGCGGCGATGTACTTCTGTGCCGTGTAGGTCTTCCCGGTGCCGGGCGGGCCGTAGAGGATGACCTGGTTTTTGGCTGTGAGGAGTCTGGTGATTTTCCTGAATTCTGGATCTTCCATGATATCCGCGTCCTGGTGGAAGAGCGCCTCGTAGTCTTCCTGCGTGATCTTTTTCAGCCGCTTGCCGACGATCGTACTCTGGAGTTCGATTGGAATGGGAATCTCATTCTCAAAAACCTCCCATGTCACCTCGCGGTAGACCGGGAAGTCGAGGGTGAGGTCGATCTTCGGCCCTGAGACGATCCTGGCCTGACCAATGACCGCCTGCCTCCCCCGCGGGATGACGACGGTGTCCTCCTCCTCCATGGTGAAGAGGAAGTCATAGGGCATGTAGGCACTTGCCGGCTTTTCGAAGGGGTCTCCTTCGACTGCCTTCCTGAACTTTTCCCTGAAGACGTCGGGATCGGAGAACTCGAAGAGAGTGTCGCCGTATTTCTCGGCCAGCATCTCCCAGGGGATGCCGATGATGCCCTTCTCCTGCCACTCGTCCCAGTGTTTCAGGGGGGCATAGGTCTCCTGCATGCGGGAGGAGGGGAGGAGGCTCCAGTATTGATGGTTTCCCGGATCCCGGGGAGAATCTTGTGTATGTGCAGCCCTCAGTATGGGCAGGACCTCCCCGTGTTTCAGCTGGGTGATGGTCTTTCCGCATTTTCCTTTCATCTTCTCAGGGACCGCCACGTCGATGTCGGGGTAGAACCAGTCGACGTCCCGATAGATTGGGTACTCCAGAGACGGATCGACCTTTGCCTCCGAGACCACTCTCCCGATAGCGAGAATTTTTTCTTTTCCCTTGTTTGCACAGATTATGTCGCCGTAATCAACGCTATTGATGAAGTTGTGGACGAATCGTGCGTGTGTCTGTACTCTCTTGATGGACCAGTCAGGATGTGTCTCCTTCATCTCGTCCAGAATATCCTGATAGTCACGGAGGCCGACGATCTTCTCACCACTCCTGTCGACGACTTCCTGGTATCCGATGCTTGCGATCTTTTTTTCTTTCCAGACCGGATCGTCCACCCAGAAGTGACCCCCCTCCCCCGGGGCGACCTGCCATGCATTGATCCATCCGACCTGGTTCAGGAAAGAGTCGAGAGTGGGATAATCGGCATTGTGGAGGACCGGGTCCGGATCCTTTCTGATCTCGTCGAGGATCTCTTTTGCAATGGCGGTGAACTGGAGATAATATTCGCCGCGTCCCTCTCCGATTTTTGGGGCAGTTGTCGTGTCCAGACCCAGAAAGGTGAGGGCTCTCTCGGCGGTCCCGTTCAGGCAGGCATATTCATATGGCGAGTAATAACTCAGGATTTCAGATGTGTATTCGTGGTTCAGGCTTCTTGTCGAGTTTATGACCTCAGCATATCGTTCTGCAAGATTCCCATTCCCGTAAAGAAGATATTTTATTTTTCCCCGAAACGCATCCGATCCAATCTCATCGATGAGAGATTCTACCCTTTCGTGCAGATCAGGCCCTCTGCTTGCATATCTCAGAAGTGTCGGGCTATGAGTGTAGATGTCTATGAAGTCGTCCCGCGTCAGGTGATCGATCTTCTCCTCTGAAAAACAGTCCTGTATTTTCGCCTTGAGATAGTCCCTGACTTCCAGCCCGCTCTTGCCACGTATCGAGTTGTTCTTCTCCTGCTCGGCAAAATTCTTTTGAAACCTGGTGATATAGGGCTGGAGACGTGTGTGAAGGTCATCGGGCATATTGCATCAACAGGGGTTTGTATTCAAAATAGTTGCCGAAAAATGTTTTGTTCTGGTATTACGCCGACGATGATGTTCAAAAATGGATATTGGTCTCTATTTTTTCCTTGCCCTGTCCTGTATCCGATGATGGGGGGGGTCTCCCTCTCTCTTTGGTGGCCACATCCTGGTACCCCTTCAGTTTCTTGAGGTATCTTTGCGGTGCACCTTCATGGCGTCTAGGCGGGCTTGTGTCTCGGGGTGCAGCTGGGCCGTCGTGACCGTGGACCCCCCCAGGCCGCTATGGATACAACCGTTGCCCGCCTCGTCAGGTCTGGTCCTCCCCCGGACCCGGCGATCTTCACAGGATTTCGGGGCGTTTAAATCTAAGATCCGGCGAAATTATGTTATATTTACCGTTTAATCCCACCGAAATCCTGCCCCTCCCGATGGAGCCTGGCGGGAAGTCTGTGAGGGGGGAGGAGGATTCATCCTCCCCGGGATCGGCCCTTGTAAAGGGGCGGCACATCTAATATACGGACCCTCTTTTCCAGATTTAAGCGCTAAAAATTGTCTGATTGAAGGGCCTGCCACCGGCCGGTGGAAGCGACGGGGAAACCGGGAAATACCGTCAAATTGGGTTTTTTTGAATGGGGGCGTCAGTCTCTCTCCAGGGATACATGAAGATCGTCCCCGGACATTCCCGTCTCCA
Source organism: Methanofollis sp. (assembly GCF_028702905.1). Taxonomy (NCBI): domain Archaea; kingdom Methanobacteriati; phylum Methanobacteriota; class Methanomicrobia; order Methanomicrobiales; family Methanomicrobiaceae; genus Methanofollis; species Methanofollis sp. The sequence continues at coordinate 2,759 of NZ_JAQVNX010000112.1, read as the reverse complement.
CAATCACCCTCTGTCCCTCGATGACCACCTTCCCCGTCACGCAGAATGCGCCCGGTTCGCACCTGCCGCGGAGCGGGCAGAGGTCATGTGTCTCAGAGACATCCGATGTACTCGTCGCTGTCTCCATCATCTGTCTGAGAATGTCTCCCTCCCGGGGATTGACGTTCTGATGATCAGGATCCGGCGAGGGCGCCTCCCCCTCACATGTACCGAAACGCCCCTCTCACGTACGGTTTTAGGGACGCTTCGGTCCTCTGGAAGGCCTTTCTGCCCATGGCCCCGTGCTGCAGCAGAAAATAGTAGTAGTGCACGAACCAGACGGCCGCGTCCAGGAACAGGACCTCCCTCTGGGGGGCGACGACGACCAGCGCCCCGGTCCGCCTCTTGAACGGGTCGACGAAACGCCGCCGGCCAAGCTCGCAGGTCGAGAGTGCGACCACTTTCCCGGCAAAGCACCCCTCAGGGAAGTCCTCCGCGAACATCCTCCCGCGTGGCAATCTGAAATAGGGGGCTCCGACTCCTCTCGCCCTCCCGTGCCCGCTCAGGTGGACATAACCGTAGCCGTTCAGGCCCGCACCGTCCTCCAGGAACGCGATCAGATCCCTCTTGTTGGAGAAGGTGAAGAGGGCCGCCACGTCCGGGCCCCCCATGTGGAGGAACTCGGAGAGCATCTGCCCTTCACGGCACTCGTCGCCCTTCGGGACGCACTCGATGATGGCGATGGGCATGGCCTTCAGTCCACTTTTCTCGGCTCTGCAGGGGGATCGCCGGCATCCCCCCTGTACACCGCGTCCATCTCGCCGGCGATCCTTGCCTGGAGGGCCTTCACCTGCACCCAGGTGAGGAAGCACATCGGAAAGAGCGGCATCGCCGCCGTGATGCCGAACGCGTTCGCGACGTCCCCGAATGCCGGCAGGTCCCCGCACTCCAGGTAGTGCCGCCTCATCATGCGGTACACTCCCTCGACGATGACCGTGCCCCGCAGGTTCTTCCTCTCGCCCTCGGTGGGCACGCCCATCAGGGAGTACACCTCCTTCAGTTCTGGGAAGGGGAGTTCGGCGTCGTCCTCGCTGCGCCACGGGAACGGTCCGGTCCGCCTGAGAGCACGCCACGGCCGGGTGACGGTCCAGGGGTTCACCCCCTCAGGGGTGAAGAGGGTGCTGTCCAGTCTTGCAAGGATGCCGATGACCGCCGCGGCCCTGGTGCGGTATATGACATGCTCACCGACCTGCACCATCCCTGCATTTTTCATAAAACGGCCGACGAAGGCGGTGGCCGTGCACCGCGGCTCCTTCGGGAGCAGGGAGCGGACGCCGCAGTAGATCTTCCACTCCTCATCGGGGTTGCGGCCCACAGCCTCAGGGATGAACCCCATCCTGATCGCGGCCGACAGCTCGCTGACCACCTGCCCGAAGCAGGGGACGGCGTCGGGGCCGCAATTGCAGCTCCCGTTAGACATGCGCCTGCCCTCCGGCGACGTTCTGTTCTCCTCCCCTTCCTGCGCCGATAGAGACGGCGCTTCCGCTACTGTTTGATCTTTCCATAATTCACCTCATGTTATGTTCTGCCCGTGATCCCGGCGGGATCAGGGCCTCTGGCCTTCTGTGTGGACGAAAATATCAGGTGTTCCTGCTGGAGTGGTACAACCCCGGGGGGACTCTGATCTCAAACCGCGCTCCGCCCCCCTCGGTCCCGTTCTCCTGGATCGAGAACCTGAGGATGCTCAGGGCCCTCCGGGTGAAGAATAGGCCCATGCCCGTGTGGCTCCCGAAGCCCTGGCCAAAGATCCGGGACTTGTTCTGTGCGGGGACCCCGCAGCCGTCGTCCACAACGGTGATCCTGCCCCCGGCCTCGTCTTCGGAAAACGTGACCGTGATCGTCGTAATCGTATTCCCGCCATGGGACAGCGCGTTCTCGACCAGGCAGAAAAACACCTTCTTCAACAACTCGTCGGCGTAGACCTCGGCGTCGGCAACGTCGACCACGAGGTCGACATGGTCATGGGGGACTGCGGCCGCTGCTTCCCCGACCACGTCCTGGAGGCGGAGCCAGGTCGAGGGCGGCACGCCATGGCCCAGGTAGGACCCGGCGGTCTCGGCGTTCCACTGTATGCCGCCCACCGCTCTCATCATGCACATATGGTGCCTGTACAGCTCGGGGTATTTCCGCAGCTCGCCGGCGATAAACTCATCGTATTCCTGGGCCGCAGAGACCAGGTTGAGTATGTCATGGAAGGCCGTGCGGCTCATCAGGGTCATCTTTTCATGTGCCGACCTGAGGCTTTCGTCGTCGTCCGGTGTCATGCAGGCCACGTCCATTTGTGCGGGTGCGCACTCTGTTCTCTCATCTTTTCCGCTGAAGGCACCCTCCAGGCGGCGCCTCCGGTAGTTGAAATACATTTTGCGGTCATAATTATCGTTATATGCTGTCTTCTGTCGATTCGTCTCTCGGTGCCTCGCTAAGCGGCACCTCCGGTACTTCTAACATGTGCCTCTCACATGGTCTGCCTCCGATCCCGCCTATCTCCGCGTGTCCTTCAGGCGTGCGACGCTCGCCAGGAACCGGTCGAGGGCCTCCGCCTTCTTTCTCCTGACCTCTTCGAGGTCTGCGAGGGTGGCGTCGAGGTCGATTGTCTCGACCTTCTCCTCCACGGGGAGGACGTAGCGCGAGACCTCCAGGGTGAAGTCGTTCTCCGCGATCTCGTCGGTGGTCGCCACGGCGCTGAAGCCTTCGACTGTTTTGAAGGCGGTGTAGGCGTC
>NZ_JAQVNX010000111.1 GCF_028702905.1 Methanofollis sp. | reverse complement strand
TTCAGGGCAAAGGGCGTCATCCCCGAGGACCACCCCTGGCACCTCGGCATCCTCGGCACCGTGGGGTCGGGGTACGCACGCGAGCGGGCAGAGTCGGCCGACCTCCTCCTCGTCTTCGGTGTCGGCTTCTCCGCACAGACCCATGTCCCCGAGGAAGTTCCCATGGTCCAGGTCGACCTCGACCCGATCAAACTCGGGCGGAACTCCGCGTCCGTTCTCCTGTGGGGGGACTGCGCCCGTGTCATTCCCGACCTTCTCGGCCGCCTCGGAGAGAGGAAGTACGACGCTCTCAGGGAGGAGGTGGCGCGCCAGAAACAGGCCTGGGCGGCGCAGAGGGAGAAGGAGGCCGACCCAGACGCTGTACCTATCCGCCCGCCCTATATCATGAAGGTGATCTCAGAGACCCTCCCGGACGATGCGGTCATCTCCATCGACGTCGGGGAGAACGGCTGGTGGTTCGGCAGGAACTTCACGATGAAGAGGGGGCAGGCATTTGTCATGTCAGGCTACCTGGCAACGATGGGTTTTGGCCTGCCCGGCGCCATCGCCGCGAAACTTGCCTATCCGGAGAGGCCTGTCGTCTGCATCACCGGCGACGGCGGGTTCGGGATGGCGATGGCCGAGTTCCTCACCGCGGTGAAGTACGACCTCCCCATCGTCGTCGTCGTCCTCAACAACCACGAACTCGGCATGATCCTTGTCGAGCAGAGGATGGAGCACTACCAGAACTTCGGGACAGAACTCCACAACCCCGACTTCGCCGCCTATGCGCGGGCCTGTGGCGGGGCCGGGTACAGGGTGGAAAGACCTGCCGATCTCGCCCCCGCGGTTTGGGAGGCGCTGGCGGCCGGCGTACCGGCGGTCGTCGACGTGGAGACCGATCCGAAGCGGTTCTGACCCTCCATTTTTTTCGCGGTGAGGGGGGGCGAACACTTATCATCAGCCCTGTCCATCCGGGCATGCTATCGGGGGGACTGTTATGCAGCAGATATATGCCATTCAGACAGAGCCGCATCTTGAGACCATTGCGATGCCCGAGAACCTGCGGGGGTCGGCCTGATGATCGCACGGCAGAGGGAGAGGTGCACCAGGATCGGCTGTCATGTGAGATATTTCAACTTCGCCCTCGGGCAGTCGCCTTTTCCGGTGCCGCCGGCACTCTCCGCGGCCCTCACACGGGAGGCAGGAGCCGGGCACTACACCGACGCCGTCGGGGTTCCCGAACTCAGGGACGCCGTTGCAGAGTTCTACAAGAGGCATTTCAGGTTGCATGCCGAGCCAGAACGGGTCATCGTCGGCAATGGGACGAAGGAGATCCTGTACATTCTCTTCTCTGTCCTCGATGCCGAGGTGGTCCTCACCTCCCCGTCATGGGTCGGCTATGCCCCCATCCTCAGACTCCTCGGGAAGACCTACACGACACTCGGGCTCGACCGCAAGGACGGATACCGGATCAACCCCCGCGACCTGGAGGCGGTCCTGGCCGAAAACCCCGACAGGCGCCACCTGCTCGTCCTCAACAACCCGAACAACCCGACGGGAGTTGTCTATTCCCGCCGGGAACTCTCGAAGATCGCCGACGTCTGCCGGAAGTACGGTTGTTTCGTCCTCGCCGACGAGGTCTACGCCCTCACCACCTATAGGACCGGGGACTTCTGCTCCATGGGCGCGATCTATCCCGAGGGAACATTCGTCACCGGCGGCCTCTCCATGGACCGCTCTGCCGCGGGCTACCGCCTCGGCGTCTGCGTCCTCCCTGAAGGGGACCCGGAGGCCCTCATGCAGCACCTGACGCGGGTGGCGGCGACGATGTACACCTCGGTGGCGACGCCTGTCCAGTACGCCGCGGTCACTGCGTATGGAGGCGACCCGGCCGTCGAGGAGTACATGCAGACGACGCGGGAGATCCACCGGATCATGGGAGGATATATGAGCCGCGCCTTCGGGATGATCGAGGGCGTGGAGGTGACACATCCGCGGGGCGGCTTCTACTTCCTCGCCGATTTCAGCGCCCTTGCCGGAGACCTCGCACGGAAAGGCGTGAGGTATGCAAACGACCTCTCCCGCGCCCTCCTCGATCATCCCCACCATGTCGCCACGGTCAGCGGAGACGCCATCATGCTCCCCTCCGATGCCTTTGCCGCCCGGGTCGCCTTTGTCGACTATGACGGCAGGAAGGCGATGGAGCTGTACCGGGAGAACCGCCCTGAGACAGGTCTGGACGAGGTCGCCTATGTCCAGGACGCCGCGCCGCGGATGAACGAGGGGATCGAGGCGGTGCGGAAGTTTGTCGAGGGGGTCAAAAGGAAGACCGCCGAGTTCGTCTAACCTTTCGGCCCCCCTCCGGGACAGGGACCGGAGTATGCCAGAGCGAGAGCGGCGGCGATCGCGGAACGCCGGGCCTGTGTGAGATCCGGGATTTCAGGTCATGAATTCTCTTTTTCCCATTTTTCCCGCAAAAAAATTGTATTTTATGTGACTGGCCAGATGAAAACTCCTTTATACTGTAACTTTCAGATCCTGAAATGGCTTATTTCCGGTCATCTGATGCGATATGAATACGATAAAGAAGGCGGCGGGCGTTCTTGCAGGAGTTGTCGCCCTTGCACTCATCCTCCTGGTTGCCGCCGGCGGGTGTGTCGGGTCTGGCACCGGGGTTTCACAGGACCTTCAGGCCCCTGCAGATGGGAAGGACCAGGCGCCTCTCCCGACAGAGGCCCTTCCGGCACCGACGCCCGATGAGACACAGGTCGAAGAAGGCTATGCCCTGCCGGCAATCGTCCCGGCCGAGGCGCCAGGACAGGAGACGATGACGCGGGCCTTCCCGACAAAGTTCGAGAAGAAGACCTATACTATCGAGATTGATGTGAACGGGAGCGTCTATGACGGGGCCAGGAACGTCGACAGGCGGTGGCCGGTTAGTGCGTCCTGGGACGACCCTGCGGTCATGACGGCCTATTACCGCCGCTATATCGAAGACCCCGCGATGGAGGTCTTCTTCGACGACCTGACCCGGCCTTTCCGGTACATCAAAGCGGCCGACGGCCTGAACGACGAGGAGTACCTCGAACTCCTGATCACCTTCGTGCAGCAGATCCCGTACGACGCCGACGCCCCGTCAGAACCCCGGTATCCGGTCGAGGTGATCGGAAACATGAAGGGAGACTGCGACGAAAAAAGCCTCCTCCTTCTCGGCATGCTCGCCCACGAGGGCTACGACACCGCCCTTCTCCTCTTCCCCGGCGAACACCATGCGGCCGCGGGCATCGGGATCACGGTCAACGGCAACCCCTCTTTCAGGGTCTTCGAGAGCACTGACCGCGGGAAATATTTCTACATTGAGAGCACGGGCCCAACGTACATCGGTCGGTACACCGAACCCTTCGGGAGCGCGGAGGCGAAAGTCGTCCCTCTCGGCGACGGGACCAAGCGCTTCGACCGGGTGAACTATGTCACCAGGATCACCGGCATCTACCAGAAGATCGATGACCGTCTCCCCTTCATGAACGCCAGGATGGAGGAATGGCGGGGCGAGATCGAGGACCTCAAGGAGAGTCTCACGCATGGCACCTACGAGACGCGGGAGGAGTGGGACCGCGACCACCGGGAGTATACCGACCTGATCATGCAGCACAACGACTATGTGCAGAAGTTCAACAGGTACATCGAGGTCAGGGCCTATATCGCCGACCACCCCTATGACATGGCCGGGGTGTACCGCTATATCCAGAACAGCAATGTGGAGGATATTACGATCTGAGTGCAGGGAGATCCACACCTATCTTTCATATAGTATGTACGATACTCTCGCGGAGGTATCGAGGATGGAAAACCCTATTGTAAAGATCGGGTTCAATGTCTTCCCGACGAGGCACACCTGCGACGGCGAGGACATTTCACCGAAAATTCGTATTTCCCGATTAGAGTCGCCCTATTTTGCGATCATTCTCACCGACCCCGGTGCAAAGGTCGATCACTGGCTCATCTGGAATATCAGGGCGACAGATGTCATACCTGAAGGAATTCCCCGAAAAATTGAGGTGTCATCCCCTATCTCGGCACAGCAGGGAATGAACGACCTCGGGACTATCGGGTACAGCGGGCCCTGCCTGCCTGAGGGGGCGGCCCACGAGTATTACTTCAACCTCTATGGGACAGACGGCCCTCTTGATCTCCTCGGCGGCGCGACCGGAGCGGAGTTGAGAGAGGCACTCAGGGGGCACACGATCCAGTACAGCGGGATGGCGGTGGCAGGGTACAGCAGGAAAAAAATCGTGATCTGAAGACCCCGGAACAGACCCATAGGCAGGAGGCCGGAAGATGGAGCACCGTGAACGCTAGATACGATGGATAAACCATTCAATATTTTCCCCCTTTTTCGGTCACGGATAATTTACAAAAATTGATGCGGTGCGAGCATCCACCTGGATCCGGAGACGCACGAGTGAACGCCATACTGGATGTACGGGACCTCACGAAGGTCTACGGGGACACCACCGCACTGGACAATGTCACCTTATCCGTCGAGCAGGGGGCGCTCTTCGGGCTTCTCGGCCCCAACGGGTCGGGGAAGACCACGATGATCAAACTCCTGACCGGGCAGGTGCGGCCCTCCGGGGGGTCGGCGACGGTGCTCGGCCGCGACGTCGTGGCAGACCCTGTGGGGGTGCGCATCCAGGTCGGGATCATACCCGAGCAGGAGACGCCCCCCAGTTTCCTCACCTCAGAAGAGTACCTCCACCTGGTCGGCGCCATCAGAAAGATCCCGGACATCGAGGAAGAGATGGCGTGGTGGTTCGATTACCTGGAGTTCGGGGACAAGAGAGATGTGCTCTGCAAGGACCTCTCCCGCGGCACGCGGCAGAAACTGATGTTTGCCCAGGCGTTTCTCCACCGCCCGGTGCTTGCCCTGATCGACGAACCTCTCATCAACTTCGACCCCATCATGCAGGAGAGGGTGAAGGACTACCTGGCCGGGTACGTGAAGAAGGGCAACACCGTCTTCATCTCCACGCATATCCTGGAGATCGCGGAGGAGATCTGCTCGGACTTTGCCGTCCTCCACAGGGGCAAACTCCTCACGACCGGCAGCGTGGCCGGGGTCACGGGGACGGGGCGGCACCTCAACGAGTACTTCCTCTCCCTTGTCAGGCAGGACGGCCATGTTTGAGCTCTTCCTCGCCATGATGAAGGAGGAGTGGCGGGTCCACTCCACGATGTTCGGGAGCCTCAGCTTCGCCCTCTACCCGGTGCTGATCTTCGCCATCGCCTGCATGGGCTCCTTCCTCCTCCCTCTCCTGAGGCCGCTCGTCCCCTTCGGTGACCTCGCCCTTCTCACGCACGCGTTGTTCCTCCTCCTCGGCCTCATGGTCGGGGCGTTCGGCCTCCTCATGAACGAGGTGATGGAGAGGCGGTTCGGGCAGGCGAGCACTCTCGCCTATGCCGCCCGGACCCTGCCCGTCTCGGAGAGGGTCATCTTCCTGAACTTTGTGGTGAAGGATACGGTCTACTACTTCGTGCTCTGGGTGCTCCCCTTTGTCGCGGGGTTCGCCCTCGCCGCACCCTTCTCCGGCATCCCGCTGGCGACGCCGGCGCTCCTCCTCCTCACCCTCTCCCTCTCCTTCCTCACCGGCCTCTCCGCGGCATTCTTCCTCTCAATGGCCTATGCCCGCTCGAAGCGCCTGCTCGCCGCGGTCTCTGTCCTCCTCGCCGGCGCCGGCGCGGCGGCCCACCTCGGCGGCGTCTCCCTCTTCCTCCCGCTCGCACTCTTCCGCGCCTTCTCCTGGGGGACTTTCCTTGCGGCGTGCGCCGTCGTCCTGGTCCCTGCCGCCCTCTCCATCGCCCTGCTCCAGCCCGAGTCCGCCGCACGGGCGAAGCACCACAGGGAGATGCTCGCACCCCTTACCCGGCACTTTTCCCCCCTCCCGTACCCCGCCCTCGCCGCGAAGGACTGCATCGACCTCCTCCGGAGCGGCAGCGCCGTCGGCCAGACCCTCTTCTCCTTCCTCATCCCTCTCGGGGTCATCTGGTTCTTCCTCTCCCTGCTCGGCCCCTTCCTCCCGGCGTCCGGCATCCTCCTCCTCTTCGCAGCCCTCACCGGCGTGGTCGCCTCGACGATGTACATCTGGCTCACGATGTTCGACAGCTTCGGCCCGTATGCCTGCCTGCCCCTCGGCGTCGCCGACGTCATAAAGAGCAAGGTCTGCGTTTTCGCGGTGCTGCAACTCATCCCGGCCGCCTTCATCGCCCTCGTCACCGTCCTTGCGGGGGAGGCGGCGTTCCTCCTCACGGCCCTGGTGCTCTGCCTCTCCGTCTCCTTCTACGGCCTTGCGGTGACGATCCACCTCACCGGCCTCTCCCCGAATGTCCTCCTCTACGACCCCAGGGTGCTCGTGCTCTACCTCCTTGCCCTGGGCGTCCCTCTCGTCGCCCTCATCGTCCTCTCCTTCATGAACCCCTGGTACGCGATGGCGTCGGTGGTGCTGGTGGGAGTTGGGTGGGGGATCGTGCAGAGGGGGTTTG
>NZ_JAQVNX010000110.1 GCF_028702905.1 Methanofollis sp. | reverse complement strand
CGAGAAGTTCTGTCATCACCGCGACGATATAGGGCTGGGAGATCGTCTGCCCGCTCCCGATGGGGAGGGGGTGGTCGCCATAGGCCGCGCCCCCCAGGCCGGGCGGGACAAACAGGTGGCGGGGGACCTCGAGCATCGCGGCGACGACCCGGGCGCTCCTGACACCCCGCGCCCGGATCTGCTGGTCCACCATCTGGCGGCGCGCCTCCGTATAGTCCCTCTCCATCTCTGTCTCTCAGTAGCCTGCTTCTGAGGCGTCGATCGCAGCGTCGATCTGCTTCTGGAGCACCGGCGGCAGGCCCTCGATCTTCACGTCGAGGAAGCCGCGGATGATCGTCGATGTCGCCTCCTCCTCGGAGAGGCCGCGGGCCATCAGGTACTCGATCTCGTCCTGTGCGATCTTGCCGACAGCCGCCTCGTGGGAGAGTTCGGTGCCGGTGACCCTGCCGTCGATCTCGGGGATCGCGTGGATCGTGCCGTCGGTGAGGATCAGACCCCTGCACTCGATATGCCCTCTCGTCCCTTCTGTGGCGCCGATGATCTGGCCGCGGGAGATGATGGTCCCGCCCCTGGTGATGGCGCGGGTCACGAGTTCGGCGCTGCTCCCCTTCCCCTGGAGGACGGCGCGGGAACCGAGGTCCAGGTGAGAACCCGGGTGGGCGACGACGATGGAGGAGAAACGTGCCGTGGCGTTTTCGGCAAGGGTCGCCTCAGGGTACATCTGGACCCGAGAGACCGGGTGCATGCAGACGTAGTTGGAGATGAAGACGCCGTTCTCCTCGACGATCGCGGCGCTCCGCGGGTAGACCGAGATGTGCGGGTTCCAGTTGTGGATCATCGTCGAGGTGAGGCGGGCGTTCTTGCCGACATAGAACTCGGTGACACCCAGGTGCGAACCCCTCTTTGCCCCTTCGGAACTGGCGCACCCGGAGATGACATGGAGTTCGGCCCCTTCCTCGGCGATCATGATATTGTGCACCGTCTGGACGGGGGCGGCAGAGAGGTACAGGCAGGCCTGCACCGGGAAGACGGCGCGGGTGCCCTTGTGGGCGATGACGACGACCCCCTTCGGGTTCTCCTGCTTCGCGACGAACTTCGTGTACTTGTCCTTGTCCTTCCTGACGGCGTTCCAGTACCTGTCGGCCATCCAGTCGTATTTCTTCAGGGCATCCCCGAGGGAGAGAACCTCGACCCCCTGGGCCGAGCAGGTGGTCTGGAGGATCTTCTGGTCCATCTGGAAGAAACTCCCGCACCTGTTCTCCATGCCGACGTCGAGGCCGGTCTGGGTGAGCCGCTCCTGTTCGGCTTTCGGGAGGGTAAAGAACTCGTTCATATCTGCTGGCATGCGAGGCACTCCTTGTATCCTTTCTCCTTGATCACGTTGAGGATCTCGCGGGGGTTGCCGTGGCACCGGATCAGCCCGTCGATCATCACATGGCCGAAGTCGGCCTCGATATAGTTGAGGATATGGCCGGTGTGGGTGATGATAAGACCGCTCTTCTGGCGGTTCATGATGTGCAGGTCTTTCTGGAGGAGCCGGGCGATGGAGTTGCCCATCAGGGAGATGTTCTCCAGGTCGACGCCGCTTTCCGGCTCGTCGGCCATGACGAAGTCGGGCCTCTGGACCATCAGCTGGAGCACCTCGCTCCGCTTGATCTCCCCACCCGAGAAGCCCTTGTTGATGTCCCGCTCAAGGAACCCCTCCATGTTCACAGACCTGGCATATCCCGGGATGTCGCCGGTCTTGCCGCCCGCGACAGCGGTGAGGAGTTTGCCGAGCTTGAGGCCGGAGATCGTCGGCGGCCGCTGGAAGAGCATGCCTATCCCCAGTTTTGCACGCTCATGGACGGGCATGTGGGTGATGTCCCTGTCATTGTAGAGGATCCTCCCCCCGGTCACCTGGTAGTTGCCGAACCCCATGATCGTCAGTAACAGGGTGCTCTTGCCTGAACCGTTCGGGCCCATCAGGACATGCGTCTCCCCGTCGTTGATCTGGAGGTCTATCCCGTGCAGGACCTCGCGGTCCCCGATCTTGACCTTCAGGTTCTCAATCTTGAGCATGAATATCCCTCCAGAGTATATCAGAAAATGGGAATAAACAGTTATCGGCATGGCCGTCACTTTCACCCCCCGCCCGGCCAGGCATTGAATACCCCCCTGCCGACCCCCTGACCATGACAGACATAACCTTCTCCGCGATCGCCGAGCGTGCACAGGCCTATCCGGCCGTTCAGAGGAGGAACCAGATCTCGAAGGCCGCCTTTCTGGCGAGGAAGACTCCTTCTCAGGATATGCCCGCTTCAGGCCCCTCCCCTGTCTGCATCGTGGTCTGAGCCAGGGGACGGTCGCGGAGCCACCGATAGGTCGCGGCCCGATCAGATCGGTGGCCGAGAATATAGGCCGAGGCCTCCAGGGCCTCGTCGAGCCGTTTCTTCTCTCTGTCGTGGGCCTGCAGGGCGGTGTTGTAGGCTGCGGCATCTTTGTTGAACGCGATGATGCCTGCATTGTACCTCGCTGTATCCCCTTCCCGGAGCATCTCTTCCAGCTGATCCTTCTCCTCGATGAGCCTCAACTCTTCGGCCCGCAACGCCGTCATCTCTCGATCGAGGGCCATGCCAAGGGCTGCGGTGATCTCCTCGGCCTCCCTTTCCCGCATCTTGATATATGCGGTTTCGTCGCCGCTCGTGTAACTCGCCGTGCCGTTGCCGATGCCGATGACCAGCGGTTCTTCGGAAAGCCTTGCGCCGTTTGCGAGGACTTCGGGGACCGATCCGACGAACCCGATCTCTGTCGTCTCGATGTAGATATAGTCGGTCGACCCGAAGGTGGTGTGGTCGCCTGCGATGCCGACAGCCATGTGGGAATCATTCACGAAGTCGAGGAGGGCGACGTCATATCCTGCCCGCGAGAGGAGGGCGGCAAGGAGGAGGCTCTTGTCGTCGCAGTCCCCGGTGCCTTCCGCGATCGTCTCGACCGGGAACTTGGGCGGCGTGCCGTTCGGGTGGTGTTCGTACGGGATCGCCTGCACGAAGGCGGTGACCAGTTCAACATAACGGTCGGAGTCCAGGTCTTTTTTGTCTCTCAGGTCGGAAAAGGCGTGGAGAAGTTTACCGTACAGGGTCTCCTGGTGGGAGTCGTCGATGAAGGCGCGGTAATATTCTGTCATCCAGATATCGTCGGAGAGGTTTTCGTAGAGAATGGCGTTCTTCGATCCCCCTCGTGCGCCGCTGTAGACGGCCATGTCTACAGGCATGCAGAGGCGGTAGGTGCTGTCCTCGAAGGAGAAAACGAACTCGGAGTCTCCTGTCTCGTCGGTCTCCGAGGCCGGTGTGATGGACGGATAGATTGCCGCGGGCCTCAGGAACGGCATGACCCCTGACGCCACGATGATGCATGCGCACAATATCGTGATCCCGATGAAGAATGCCCTGCGTATCTGTTCGCTCATTCTCTCCTCCCCCCGCCGTTCCGGCGAGAGTCGCAGTTATCTCTATATATATGTTGCTTCGATGACCGCCGGCAGGTCGGCGACAGAACCGAGGAGGTGGTCAGGCTGGTACGGGGCGGCGTCAAAAATATCTTTTCTGAACTTTCCTGTCATGACAAGGGCCGTCCTCATCCCTGCTCCTTGCGCCCCGCCGATGTCTGTCCTGATGTCGTCGCCGACCATCAGCGCCTCTTCCGGGGGAACCCCCATGTCGGCGAGGGCGAGGGAGAAGAATGCGGCCGAGGGTTTGCCGACGACCGTCGCCGTTTGGCCGGTGGCATATTCGAGGGCGGCGACGAAAGGCCCTGCAGAGAGCATCAGGCCGTCGTCGCCCATCCAGTACCTGTCCTTTTCGAGGGCGACGATCGCGGCGCCGTCCAGGACCATCCTGAAGGCCCTGTTCATCGCGGCATAGGAGAAACCGTCGCCCGCGTCGCCGACGACGACGGCCTCCGCGTCGTCCTCGGCGAGGGGTATGCCGGCAGCCTCGAAGTCTTCCCTGACCCCTTCTTTTGTGAGGAGGAATGTCCGCTTTCCGGCCAGGTGCCTGACCGCTGCGAGAGGGGGGTTGAAGACGAGACCTGCATCGATCTCATAGCCATATCCCCGTAATTTTTCCGCGATCGAGCGGCGGGACCTGCTTGTCGTATTCGAGACGCACCTGAAGGGGATGCCGTTGTCCCTGAGCCATGCGACTGCCTCCCTCCCCCCTTCGACGGCCTGCCCACCGACATAGAGGACGCCGTCGATGTCGAGGAGGACGCCTCTGATCTCTCTCTTCCCTGCCTTCCCTGCCATAGTATATCTCCGGGTGTGGTCTTCAGGATCTATCGTGCGGACACCTTTTATATGCGTGATCGTATATTTCTGCCCGGCACCGATGGTGCCGGGAGGAGAGAAAAGATGGTGGAGATTACTGACATCCCTGCAGAGGTGCGGTGGAGTCTGGCGACGCGGGGGGCGAGTGCGCTCCCCCTGGCGTATGCAAAGGTGTACCGCGAGAGACATGGGGGCGAACTCGGCGAGATCTCGGGGGCGATCTGGACCGAGGCGGGAAAGACGCAGGGGGCGCTGGCCCGCGCCTTCACCATGCCCCTGAAGAACGCGGAGGACGTGACTAGGGCCTTCAGCACCCTCTCGACGGTGATGCTCGGGCCCGAGCTGAAGGGGGAGGTGCAGGTCGCGCAGGACCGCGACTGCGCCCGCGTGGTTACGACGTCCTGCCCGTACCTCTCGCGGGCAGGGGAGATGGGGGAGGCTTCGGAGACTATCTGCCCGGATTGCAGGGCCTACTGCACCGCGGCGGTCGAGAGCCTCAACCCTGCCTACGGGATCGCATTCGGGAGCCGGATGTGCCTGGGCGGGGAGACGTGCCAGATGACGATCGAGCCGAAGAGGTGAGGATTTAAACCCCGGCTGCGTCCTCTTTTTCCGGGGTGTATGGTGGTATGCCGAAAGACCTGATCGAAGAGATTCCGCCCCTGGCCAGGTGGCGGTTTGCGACGCGGGCGACCTCCCTCCTCCCGGCCCTGTACTCGCGGGCCCTGCGGGAGGGGGAGGGCACGGTCGAGGAGAGGGAGCAGTTGATCTGGTACGAGATCGGCCGGGAGGTGGGGGAGATCGCGGAGACCTTCGGCTTTCCCACAGAGACCGCGGAGGAGATCTCCGAGGTCGTCAGGGCAGGGGCCGTCGTGCTCTTCGGCCCTGACTTCAGGGTCTCCGTCCTTGCCACTTCTTCGGAGAGGGCGACGGTCGTGGTGAAGGCATGCCCGTACACCCGGTGCCTGGCCGGGGCCGGGGGTGACACCGCCACCGGTTTCTCCTGGTGTTTCCCCTTTGCCGTCTCCGCGGTCGAGCACCTCAACCCGGCCTTTACCCTCCGTTTTGTCCGGGCCCGGTGCATGGGCGAGGCGCAGTGCGAGATGACAGTCAGGAGGAAGGAGGAGTCCGAACTATGAACAATGTGAAGAACCTGCTTTTCACCGGGGCGCCGGGCGTCGGGAAGACGACCCTGCTGCTGCGGGCGGTGAAGGGGATGGAGGGGATTGCCGGGTTCTATACCCGGGAGATGCGGGAGGGCGGCGAGAGGTGCGGTTTCGAGATCGTCGGTTTTGACGGTAGGCGGGCCCTTTTTGCCCATACGCGGATAGGGGGGCGCCCCATGGTCGGGCAGTACGGTGTCAACCTTGTGGCTTTCGAGGGTTTTCTTGCAGCGACGCCGTTTTCCGGTCCTGGCGTCCGCCTTCTGGTCATCGACGAGATCGGGAGGATGGAGTGCCTCTCTCCTCTCTTCAGGGATCATGTCACCGCCTTCCTGGATGGGGAGGTTCCGGTCGTGGCGACGGTCGCCTTGCGGGGGGACGAGTTTGTCGAGGCGGTGAAGCGGCGCCCCGATGTCCGGGTCGTCACCGTGACCAGGGAGAACCGGGACACCCTGCTGCCTGAGGCTCGCCGGGATATCGCCGCCCTCGTGGAGTGAGAGATGGGCGGTCTGGTCTGATGGCGGCTGCGTGCGTCGTCGCCGTCGATATCGGTGCGACCCATTATCGTGCTGCCCTCGCGACTGCGGACGGGGTGGTAGTGCGCATGGCGAGCGGGGAGACCCCGCGGACCGGGACGTCCGGCCTGACCGTGACCGCCGCCGTTGCTGCGGCCGTCGACGCGGTCATCGTCGGCGCCTCGCCGTCGGCGATCGGCATCGCCTCGGCCGGCCCCCTGGACCTCGCCGCGGGCGGGATCGTCAGGTCGCCGAACATGGCCTTCCCCGAGGTGCCGCTCCGCGATCCCCTGGAGGAGCGGTTCGGCCTGCCTGTTCTTCTTCTGAACGACTGCCGGGCCGGCGCCCTCGGCGAGAGGTGGCAGGGGGCCGGGCGGGGTGTCGAGAACCTGGTCTATGTCACCCTCTCGACAGGGATCGGCGGTGGGGCGGTGGTGAACGGCCGCCTGCTCCTGGGACGGTCGGGGAACGCGGGAGAGGTCGGCCACCTCTTCGTGGACGCAGAATATGGATGCGTCTGCGGCTGCGGCTATCCCGGCCACTGGGAGGCCTATGCCTCGGGGACTGGGATGCCCCATTTCTTTTCGGCCTGGGGGGATGAGCAGGAAGTTGTGCCGTCCTTCGACGCCGCGACGA
>NZ_JAQVNX010000109.1 GCF_028702905.1 Methanofollis sp. | reverse complement strand
GAAGGGCCTAATGCCGGGATCAACTCCGGTGATACCGTTTTCCTGGGAGAGCAGAGGGTGAACTTCTCAGCATTCTCAGACCCGGAAAAAGGAGACGCGGTTCGGATAGTGAGGATTGACTCGGGGCAGCAGACCGACCCGATCGCGATCACAAACAATATCGCAAACTACATTCGTGGGAGCCCGGGGCAGTATTATCCTGTGTATAGCGACGGAACTTCCAATTCAAGCAAATACTGTCTGATACGGGACGTCGCCAGCTCTCTTGGACAGATGATGGTGCACATCTCAGGGACAGATATTGAGCCGCAAACGAACCCCTGCCGCCCAGGGACCATCCCCTATCGGATGATGGGGGTGCAATTCCTGCTGCCCGAGCATAACCTCCCCCTCGGCGAGTTTCAGGGTTCATGGTATGAGTACGAACTGCGGGGCGACGTCAAAACAGACAGCATCATCAACACAGCTGGAATTTGGGTCTCCCTCAAGGACCTCTCCGCTGATCCTGCAACCCCGGACCCTAAATACGTATTCCGCCTCTCAGATCAGAGCGCCATCTCCCGGGACTGTCAGGCGACAATGGTCTTCCGGATGACCCTGAACGGTCTCAACCGCGAACTGAGCTACCCCTTCACGGTGAAGGACTACCCGCTTGAACTCGAGCTGTCCAGGGAGTCCGTGGAGCGTGGCGGTGATCTCGTACTCACGGTCCAGGGCACGCCCTTCATGCTCTATGATATCAAACTGCCTGTCCCTCCGGCAGGGGAGGACTATCCTCGCTTTGAGGGGGGCGGGTGGCATGATAAGATATCTGATTATCATGTCCGTGCCTATCCTGAGTGGGATGGTGAGGTGCAGTTGAAGATCGCTATCCCCGAGAAGGCCCCGGTCACCAGTTATCGTGTCTCAGCAACCGGCCCCGGCGCCATCCAGCCGGTAACCGCAACATTCTCCGTCGTCAAGAAAGTCATGACGCTGGTCTTTGACGAGCCGGAGGAAAAATCGTATATCATCGGTAACACCATCAAATTATCCGGAACACTGAGAAACATCGAATCATCTCGCTCAGACCTTATCCCAATCTACCTCTTCGTTACAGGCCCCAACCTGCCCGCGAACGGCGCACCCCTTACTGATCCGAGACAGGGGGTGGTGGACGGCGAGCCGGATACTTTCACTGTAGCGCATTACAGCCCCATCACCGGAAGGTGGGAATATAACTGGGAGACCCTGAATTTCCATTGTGAGGAAGGGACCTATACCGTCCATGCCAACATCCAGCCGATCGGGTACCGGAAGAGCTGCTACCCGGGAGCTCCCGGCTCCATCGACGGCGAGGTCCCCCCGTCATGGGAATATGCACTGATCAGCCCGACCGTTCATGCGAAGTTTGACGAAGGGACTGGGGGGGTCTTCGCCCGCGGTGATTTCCTCTATTCATGGTGGTACGCCCGCGGGAGCCCTGGCAGTGGGGGGGCGACGGGCTCCACCGGTCACATGAAATGGTATGTCTTCGGCGCAAACTTCAAGTACGCCGACTGTAACCCCAGGTTCCCCCTGGGTGACGACGGTGGAACGTACGGGATCGCCTATTCGCGCAACTTCACCTACGAACTCTCCCCTGGCGACTACTTCATCGTCTACCATCATCCAGGACTGAACAACCGGTTCGACGTTCTGCCAGAGAATGAACTCTACTTCAGGGGCCACGTGAGGGAGTTGTTCTGTGTGGATGATGGAAGAGTGCTCGTCGACCTCGGAAATCTCGACAGCAAGAATGCGGCGACCGCCCTTTTAGAGGCTCTGGATTCGGTGAACAACGACGACATCTACGTGATGGACACCTTCACCATCGAAGACCCCCTGATCCGGATCGAGCCGCCCGGCGAACTGGTCGTCGGAGATGAACTGGTCGTCAAGGGGGCCACCAACCTTGCCGGAGGGGGGACGACTCCCGACGGAACCAACGTTGCCGACACCCTGACCCTGACGGTCACCTCGCTTGACATGCATGAATCGGGCAAGGCGAATACCGTCATGAAGATCCCGTTCGATCGTGCTACTCCCGGGAGTTACAGCCGCGTCACCGGGGTCCGTTCGTTCTCCTATGGCTCGATCGATACCAGCACCTGGTATCCCGGGAAGTACATGGTCACTGTCTGGTGCAAGGATGTCAATCACAAAGAGACCTGCACCTTCGAGCTTCTCGCCGAGGGGAGCGAGCGCAAAACTGCGGGTAGCGATGCGCAGAACCCCTTCCCGCACCGGACCCCGGCAACACCTGCCTCCACGCCTTATGTGGAGCCGGAGTTCACGCCCATCTCCCTGCCTGCGGCCCGGCCTACGACGCAGTCTCCGGGGTTTGAGGCGCTCATCGCCGTTACCGCGGTCTTTGGAGCACTCATCATGATACGGAGGCGATAAGGTTGGATCTCACGTTTGACGAGACTCTATTCAACAAAATCATCGTCGTCCTTGTGATCGCGATCGTCATTGTCGGCGCCGTTGCCGCCCTCCGGTTCTCCGGTCTTCTCGGTGGTGACGGAGATGTCCCCGAGCCCGATCCGGTCCCCGGCGAGCCCGGGCCCGAACCCTCCTATGACCCTGATGAACAGGAGGTGGTCACCGGCCTGAAGTCCTACGCCTGGTCTTACTGCGGAAGCAGGATGGAGATGGACCTCTACATCCCCAACGCCACCTACCAGCGGTTTCTCTCTTCATCATACGGGACCTACGAAGAGAAACCAGAGCGCATGGCCGAGTATGTCGTGACCGACGGCGACGACGGGATCATCAGCACCCTGGCAGGCTGGTTCCTCGAGACTTCCCTGGCGCTGGGGTACGGCGACAGCGACACCGTCGGCAACGTTCTCGCCTTCGCAGAGAGCCTCAACTACACAACAGACGAGGAACGCCACGCGACCGGCGCTTACCCGAACTACCCGGTCATAACCCTTGCCACAGGGGAAGGAGACAGTGAAGACCATACCGTCCTTGCCGCCGCCATCCTCAACCGGATGGGCTACGGCGTCGGCCTCCTCTACTACCCGGCGACCCACGACCGGCGCACGATCATCCCCGAGGCCACTGCTCTTGCCCTGATCACCGATGGCACGGTTCCCGGGCGGGTTCACTGGACCGTTGCGGAGGCCCCGGCAGGAAAGCTCGTCTATCATCCCGGAAACGCGACCTGTAGCGTCACCCCCCCGGAGGGTGCCGATCTCGAATCAGGGTGGTACTCTGGTGAGGCCGTCTGGCACAACGCCACATCCTCCGGTCACGTTAGCGATCTCCGGTATTACCCGGCGAACCTGACATTCGTCACCGGGGCAACCCCTGTCGATGCCCATACCGTCGTCGTGGAAGACGCTATCTGGAACCAGCTGATCATCGTCAACGCGGCCTGGACCGTGGATTCCGCGGAGAAAGGTTTTCCGCGAAGCGCCTACGATGGGATGGCTCCGTTCTTCAACGGCGGCGACGGCCTCTGGCTGGGCCGCCCCCTCTCGCGGGACGACCGCCTCGATGCCGATACCACCATTGCCGGGAAGCAACCACTCGACGAGGCGCCCCCGTTCCTGGCAAACGAGAGCCTCACGGAGGCTCTCCGCATCCCGGTCTCCGAGCTCTCCCCGCCGGTGAAGACCTGGCTGAAACCTGTGGAGGACTACTACACGAGCACCTGGTACCCAGCTGGGGTTTCCTGGACCTACGACGACAGATGGCGGCTCCACGAGAACCTCCTTGAGGTGCGGGACCCTCTGCTTGAGGACCCAGGGGCCTACTCGTTCCGGGGTGTCACCGAGGTCATCGCCCCGGTTCCCTGGCGGATCACGTATACGATCCGGAATATGGACTCTGATAACTCTAAGGAGATGACCCCCTATAGCGACGCCCGGTTCGCGCTCTACCGCATCGAAGACGGTGTCGCAGTCTTTGACAGGGTCTTTGGCTGGCAGACGCTCTACGGGGCGGAGTCGGGTAAGAGCGAGGCCGTCTTCGGCCCCGGAGACTACGCGCTGGCGGTCTTTGTCAGGAACTGCGCGGTGGATGTGGTCATCGAGTATCACGGCAAACCGGCTGGAAATGGCTATCGCGGGGGGATATAATGTTCGACTTCTCCTCTCTCATCGGGGGGAAGATCTCCTCCCTCTTCGGGAAGAAGACGAATGAGACCCCTCGTGGGGGTATCACCGCGGACGAGGTCCCGGACCCCACCCCCCTGATCCTGAACCTCCCGCCCGCAGACCCCGATGTGGATATGGTAGAACGCTACTGGCTGACCCCTCCCTTCTCCTACGCCAACATCTACCGCAGGGACCCGATCACCCTCGGCTATGAGATCGTCGAACCCGGGATCACGGAGAAGGAGTTGATCATCCTTGAGGAGACGTTTGAACAGCTCAGGGCGATGCTGATCTATGATACCGCCCGCAAGAGGGGCGAATTCGGTCTCGACCTGGACCTCCTCCGGAAGGTGATCCGCTCCTTCGACCCCGAGATACCTGATGAGCGGGTGGAGGTACTCGTATACTTCCTCAGGCGCAACTTCATCGGCTACGGGAAACTGGACCCCCTGATGAACGATGATAAGATCGAGGATATCACCTGCAACGGCCCCGGCGTCCCAATCTTTCTCTATCACCGGAGGTACGCCAACATTCAGACGAACTGCGTCTTTGGCGGGGAAGAACTGAACAAGTTCGTGCTCAAACTCGCTCAGAAGGCCGACAAGCAGCTCTCACTCTCGACCCCGCTCATCGACGCCGCCCTCCCGGAGGGGTCGCGGGCACAGATCACCTACTCAGATATCATCTCCTCTAAGGGAAGCTCGTTCACCATCCGGAAGTTCCGCGCCGACCCTATGACCCCGGTCGACCTGATCGCCAACCACACCTATGGCCTCGACCTGATGGCGCACATCTGGCTTGCGGTCGTGAGTCGGAAGAGCATGATCATCTCAGGGGGGACGGCATGCGGCAAGACCTCGACGATGAATGCAATCTCGTTCTTCATACCCCCGGTGGCAAAGATCGTCTCTATCGAGGATACACGCGAGATCCAGCTCCCGCACGAGAACTGGCTGCCGATGCGGACACGGGAGAGCACCAGCGTCACCGGCACCGGCAACGTCGGCATGTTCCATCTCCTGAAGTCAGCGCTGCGTCAGCGGCCCGAGTACATCATCGTCGGTGAGGTGCGCGGTGAGGAGGCACAGACCCTCTTCCAGGCGATGAACACCGGACACACCACCTACTCCACGGTCCATGCAGGGAACGTACGGGAGACGGTGAACCGCCTGATCCATGACCCCATCAACGTCCCGGTGGCGATGTTCAACGCCCTCGATCTAATCCTGGTGCAGAGCCTCCTCTATGATGAGGGGCGAGGTTTCCGCCGGTGTCTCTCGCTGAACGAGATCGTGGTCGTTGAGAACGAGGTGCGGTGGGAACCGCTCTTCACCTGGGACCACCGGAGTGATAGTTTCGTCAGGGTGTATGAGCAGTCGGCCGTCTTTGACGATATCGCCTACCGGAACGGCTGGAGCAGGGAGCAGCTTGAAGGAGCCATCACTCTTCGAAGATCCGCCCTTGAGGATATGGTCCGGGCGGGTTCCCTCTCTCCCTCGGAGGTCGGGCAGATGATACAGGAAATGGCAGTGCAGGAACGGGAATGAAGGAGATAACTGCGTTCCGTAACTTCAGGGATGAGGTAGCCCACTCGTTACTCTCGGCCCACATACCGATCCCCGTCACCCGCTACCTGCAGTACGGTCTGATCATAGCCCTGCTTACCGGTTTTCTCTATATCCTCTCCGTTCTCCTCTTCTCCGTCTTTTGGGTCGAGGTCAACATCCTCCCCTTCCTTCCTTACGGCGTTACCGTTCTGATCGGCTTTGTCGCCGTCGTCGGTCTGTTGCTTCTTGCTGTCTACCTCTACCCTCTCCTTCAGGCGGAGGGGCGCCGCACGCGGATCGAGACGGATCTCCCTCATGCGGTCACCTACATGCAGGCGCTCTCGTCCACCCTCACGCTCTACGAGATCTTTCGGGGTGTTTACGAGGCGGGCGACCTCTACGGCGAGGTCTCGAAGGAGTGCGGGCTTATCGTCAGGGATGTGGAGGTTTTTGGTCTTGACCTCCTCACGGCGATGCGAAACGTCATGGAGATCACGCCCTCCGCCAACTTCAAGGAACTGATAAACGACCTCTCGCTGGTCTACCGGAGCGGAGGCAATCTCACCACGTTCTTCAACTCCAAGTCAGAGACATACCGTGAGCTTGCCCGACAGGAGCAGGAGGCCCTTCTCCAAATCCTGGAGATGATCGCCGAGATCTACGTGACCGCGTTTGTCGCCGGACCGATCGCGATCATCATCATCCTGGTGGCACAGAACCTCAGCGGGCAGGCTCCGCTTGAAGGTATCATGCCGCTCATGTATCTCGGCCTCCCGCTGGGGGCGATCTGTCTCATCTTCATCCTCTACGTCCTCCTTCCGCCCGACAACCTCGACGTCACGCGCCGTGAGGTACGGGACTCCGAGTTCGGTGCCGATATCCTGGACCCTGCCGCAGAAGAAGAGCCTGACGAGAGGTTCCTCAAGAACCTGGAATCAAGAAAACGCTGGCTGCGTCTTATT
>NZ_JAQVNX010000108.1 GCF_028702905.1 Methanofollis sp. | reverse complement strand
CGTGAGATCGGCGTCCTCTTGCCGGGGACGGCCGGATAACGGATGGTGGAGGGGCCGTGGATGAGCGCCTTCACCACCGTCTTTGTCATCTGAAAATATCCCATGCTTCCATCACCTCTCCGCGCAGCCGATGCAGGGATCGATGGAGAGCACGATCACCGGCACGTCGGCGAGTTCGCAGCCCTCCAGCATCTTCACCAGGGGCGGGATGTTCGTCAGGGTCGGCGTCCGCACCCTGTGGCGGGCGAGGTGGCGGGTGCCGTTGCCCTTCACATAGTGGACCACCTCGCCGCGGGGCTGTTCGGCCCGTGCGAAGTATTCGCCCTCGGGTTTCCCGGTCACCTTCACCTCGATGGGACCGTCCGGGATCTTCTGCACCGCCTCCTTGATGATATCGATAGAGGAAAACAGTTCCTGTGCACGCACCGCGCATCTGGCATAGCAGTCGCAGCCGTCCTCGACGACAGGCTTGAAGTGGATCTTCCCGTAGGCGGCATAGCCGAGCATCCTCGCATCCGAGGCGACGCCGCTCCCCCTGAGGGTCGGACCGACCGCACCAGAGTCGTAGGCCTCCTTCGCCGGGAGGATGCCGACATTCTTCATCCTTCCCTTCACGGAACTGTCATTGAGGAAGACGTCCATCAGGTCGGAGAGTTCTCCCCGCATCCCGTCGAGGTTCCCGACCATCTCGTCGAGCTTCTCCGCGTCGATGTCGCGGCGGACGCCGCCGACCTTGCAGCTCCCCTGGATCACGCGGCCGCCGGTCGTCGCCTCGAGTTCGTCGAGGATTGACTCCCGCAGGCGCCACGCGTCCATGAAGAGGTTCTCAAAGCCCATTGCATCGGCAGCAAGACCGAGCCAGAGGAGGTGGGAGTGCATCCTGGAGTACTCCGACCAGATCGTCCTGAGGAAGAGGGCCCTCTCAGGCACCTCGACGTTCATGACTGCCTCGACGGCCTGGCAGTAGGTCGCCCCGTGGATGAAACTGCAGATCCCGCAGATCCGCTCGGCCAGATAGACATACTCCGGGTACTCCCTCTTCTCCACCAGGGTTTCAAGGCCGCGGTGGACATAGCCGATGGACGGGATCGCCTGCTTCACCTTCTCATCCTCGATGACAAGGTCGAGGTGGATCGGTTCAGGCAGCACCGGGTGCTGGGGGCCGAAGGGTATGACTATTTCTTTTGACATTTTTCCACCTCCCTGAAACTGATATTGCTGAATGGGTACTGCTTTGCCGTCCGCAGGAGCGTCCCCTTGAAGTCGATGTTGATGTCGGTGAACGCCACGCCGAAGAAGTCGTGGGTCTCGTTCTCGTAGATGAACGCACCCCAGTAGATCCCTGAGATGCTCGGCACCTTTGTTCCCGCCGGCACGAGGAGGCGGAGGACCACCATGTGGTAGTCGATGTCGAAGCAGTAACTGAGTTCGAAGCTCTCGTCCACCTTTGTGCAGCTGATCTGGACGAGGCGATAGCCCTTCTCATGGTAGGCCCGCACCGCCGGCAGGAGTCCGTCGATCGTGCACTCGGTCATCGGCTGGTCTTCAGGCATGGTGAGCCTCCTTTTTCGTCATGTTTGCTCTCTTTTCTTCCAGGATACCGAGCGACTTCACGATCCCGTCGATGATCGACTCGGGCCGTGCGGCGCATCCGGGCACATAGACATCGACCGGGATCACCTGGTCGACGCCGCCCGAAACATTGTAACACTCGGCAAAGACGCCGCCCGAACAGGCGCAGATTCCGACGGCCACGACGACCTTCGGGTCAGGCATCTGCTCGTAGATGTTTTTCACGACCTCGCGGTTGAGGTAGTTGACACTCCCGCTGATCACGAAGATGTCGGCGTGCTTCGGGTTCCCGGTGTTGATGATCCCGAACCTCTCCACATCGTAGAGCGGCGTGAGGCAGGCGAGCACCTCGATGTCGCAGCCGTTGCAGCTCGATGAGTCGTAATGGATTAGCCAGGGCGATTTCTTCAGATATGCCATGTCTCACACCCCCAGATAGAAGTAATACAGGACGGCGAGGTTGATGAACCCGAGCGTCACTGCAACGCCCCATCCTTCCTTCATCGTCCACTGCCACTTCATCCTGGAGAAGGTGTTGTCGATGAAGACCTCCAGGAAGTAGGTGACGGCGATGACGGCGAGTGCCAGCAGCGGGTTGAACCCGAAGAACAGGTACACGATGCCGAGCAGGACGACGGTCTCGTACCAGTGGGCGATCTCGATCTTGGCAAGGGTAGCTCCCGAGAACTCGGTCGTAAGCCCTTTCACCAGTTCCTGGTGGGCGTGGTGCGAGGTCGAGATGTCGAAGGGGGACTTGCGGAGCTTGATCGTCAGCACGGTCAGGAACCCGATGAGGACGCCGGGCAGGTACAGGGCGGCCGGGACCTGGGATGCCGCGATCTCGTTCACGTAGAAGCTCCCGGTGACCAGGTACAGGCCGACGGCGGTGAGGATGATCATCGGCTCGTAGGCCATCAGGGTGATCAGTTCCCTCTCCGCACCGACGTAGCTGTACGGCGAGTAGGCCGCATAGGCGCCGAGGACGATGAAGATGTGCGCCAGCGTGAAGGCGAAGATCACGAGCAGGAGGTCCCCTCCGGCAAAGAAGAGGGCCCCTGTCACCGCCATGAAGACGAGGTACGAGAGGATGTAGAAGTTCTGCGACGGCGTGACCGTCACGTCCTCCTTCTCGAAGAGTTTCGCCACGTCGTAGAAGGGCTGGAGGAGCGGAGGCCCGACCCTGCCCTGCATGCGTGCGGTGAGTTTTCTGTCTATACCGGCGATGAGCCCGCCCGCGATCGGGGCGAGGAGCAGGTAGAGGACTGCGGTGAACACAGAGATCATAGCGCCACCCCCGCGATGACGGCGATGGCCGCCAGGATCAGGAGGATACAGAGGGGATTGCCGACCTTCAGGAGTTTTGCCTCACCGAAGAGGTCGGTGAAGTAGTAGTTCCTCATCGTCATCTCACGCTCGATGCCGAGGGACCCGAGGAACTTCATGTCGGGCGTCGTCGGCCTGCCGCCCATGTAGGCCGGCATCGTCCGTCCCTGCTTCCTGTACGAGAGGTAGGAGAGGGGCAGGACGAGGAGGAGCGCGATCATCAGGACCATGATGATGACATTGTCCTGGGCGAGCCGCGCCGTCTCGTTGAAGATGCCGAGGACGTAGGGCTCGACGAGGAACGAGGAGATCAGGGGGAAGAGGAGGGCCGCAAGCACGGTCATGGCCGTGAGGCTCCCGAGGACGACCCACTTGCCGGTGGAGACCGTGCCCTCGAGGTTCTCGCCGAAGGGCGTGACCTCGATGATCTTGCCCATCCACTTCGCCCAGAAGAAGACGGTCACGGCGCCGCCGAAGGCCAGGATCATCACGAAGATGAGGCCGAGCGGGGCGACGATGAAGGCCTCGATCGCGGCCCACTTCGAGATCAGCATGCCGAAGGGCGCAAGGAACATGCCGGCCATGCCGATGAACATCATGGCCGCGACCTTCGGGAGACGGACGATCAGGCCGTCCATGTCCTCGATGTCGCGGCTGCCGGTCCTGTGCTCGACAGTCCCGACGCAGAGGAAGAGGAGCGACTTTGCGACCGCGTGGAAGATGATCAGGAATATCGCCGCCCAGACGAGCTGGGGTGTCCCGACGCCTGCGCAGGCCACGATCAGGCCGAGGTTCGCGATGGTCGAGTAGGCCAGGACCTTCTTTGCATTGCTCTGGGATATGGCGATCCCCGAAGCGAGGAGGAAGGTCACGGCGCCGACGAAGGCGATCGAGAGGCCGGCAAGGCTGCCGGCGAGCACCGGAGCGAAGCGGACGATGATGTACACGCCGGCCTTGACCATGGTGCTCGAGTGGAGCAGGGCGGAGACCGGGGTCGGTGCGACCATGGCGCCGACAAGCCAGCCCGAGAAGGGCATCTGGGCGCTCTTTGTCAGTCCGGCGAAGCTGATCAGCACCGCGGGGATGATGGCGACGGCCTGGCCGGAGGCAAGGAGTGCGTTGAGTTCAAGAAGGCCGCCCGAGGGGTCGACGGATGCGAGATACAGGATTGCTCCGGCAAAGGCGATCCCGCCGAGGAGGTTCAGTTTCAGGGCGAGGAAAGCGTTGTTCGTCGCCTCTTCCGTCTCCGAATACCCGATGAGGAGGAAAGACGACAGGGTCGTGATCTCCCAGAAGAAAAAGATCCACGGGATGTTGTTGGAGAAGACGAGGCCGAACATCGCGGCGAGGAAGATGAAGATCACGAAGAAGAACATCCGCCTCCGGTCACGCACCTCCGGGTGGTGGCCATGGTAGGTGTCCATGTAACTGGTGGCAAAGACCGCGATGAGGCTGCCGATGATGCCGATGATCAGGGCCATGATGATGGAGAACTGGTCGATGAAGAGGTTCATCTCAGGCTCCACTACCATGCCCCAGGTGATCTCGTAGTAGATCATCATCGCCGACTGAATGAGTACCAGCAGGACGGCGATCGGTTGTTTGAACCTGACTCCCAGGTACAGGAGCAGGAGTGCGATACCCATCTCTAGAGCGAACATCACCAGACTCGTCGGCTCGAAGGGGAAGGTGTAGTACACCGCTCCCTGTGTAAATGAGGAGACGAGAAGGTAGATGGATCCCGCCGAGATGACGAGTGCCCCCAGAGCGACGATTGCATGCCTCACCCTGTTATTATTGAGCAATAGCAGGATGGCTGCAATGATACAGGGGAATAGTATCAGGAATATCAGGTCGTACATCCCTATCCCTCACCTACCCCATGGAATTTTGTGGTTTATTAACCATGCGAAACACCGATCATATCGGAGCCTTATCCATTGAGTTTTTTTCGTCATCTCATCGGTTCCGGTCGCTTGACCGGTAAAAACGGGGATGAAATATCCGTCTCAGGATATTCAATACTATTTTTATGGTCGTATTGGCCCCTGATTGGGCGGTGCTCATTGTTGCGCGCTCCAAATGACAAAAAACCTTCATGATTAATATTTATCATGGTCCAAACCCGGACGCAAACCCTGTCCTTTTAATCTATGCATCCACATGGTACATGCAATGCGTCCGTCATATCTCGGAAAGATCCAGCTACGCTGGTGCGATGCCTGCCATACGCCCGTGCTCGGGGAGCAGTGCGCCTGCGGGGAAAAAACCCACGCGGTTTCCATCACCCCGCCTGGCGATGCACGCCCGGCCTTTGCGTCAGACGTCGCACTCGTCAACAGTATCTTCATCGATTACTTCGGCGTC
This sequence comes from Methanofollis sp., assembly GCF_028702905.1. Classification (NCBI taxonomy): domain Archaea; kingdom Methanobacteriati; phylum Methanobacteriota; class Methanomicrobia; order Methanomicrobiales; family Methanomicrobiaceae; genus Methanofollis; species Methanofollis sp. The sequence goes on along the minus strand of NZ_JAQVNX010000108.1, from coordinate 1,461 downwards.
CCCCTCATCCCTGAGGGGCACCTCGCCGTCCTCAACAAGGTCCCCGATCCTGACAGGATGGAGGAGGTGGTCCTGGGCGGCACGGTTGTTGCGGCCATCAGGTACATGCCCGACGAGGGCGTCTGGGAACCCCTGCCGCGGCCGTCCGCGTGCCGGTACATGAAACCGACGAAGCGCTACGTCGTCGTCGACGACGGCGCCGTGGCGTCGATCCGGGAGGGCGGGTCGAGTCTGCTTGCGCCGGGCCTTGTGGAGATCGAGGACTCGGTCAGGACGGGCGACGAGGTCTTCCTCCTCTCGCGGAGCGGCGAGTGCATCGGCGTCGGCCGCGCGCGGGTCGATGCGGCCGAAGCGCGCACGATGGAGAGGGGCGCGGTGGTGCGGACCCGGAAGATCGGGGATGCCGACGCCGTGCCCGGCGAGGCCAGCTGGGACGACGCCGTGAGGGCGAATACCCGTATTCTCGATGCTTATGAGGGGGCGGCGCTCGACTTCATCAGGAGGGTGCGGGAGAGTCATGCCCATCTCCCGGCGAATGTCTCGTATTCGGGCGGCAAGGACAGCCTTGTCACCCTCATCCTGGTGCTGAAGGCGATCGGCAAGGTGCCGGCCCTCTATGCCGACACGGGCCTGGAGTTCCCTGAGACCGAGGAGAATGTCGCCACCGTCGCCGAGCGCTATGGCGTGGAGGTGGTGCGGGCCGAGACAGGCGAGGCCTTCTGGAAGAACTTCGAGGTCGAGGGACCGCCGGCGGTCAATGCCCGCTGGTGCTGCCGCGTCGCAAAACTCGAACCTGTGTCCAGGGTGATCGACGAGCGGTGGGGCGAGTCACTCTCTTTTATCGGCCAGAGGAAGTACGAGTCTCTCAACCGGAAGAACAGCCCGAGGGTCTGGCGGAACAGGATTGTCGGGAACCAGGTCTCCGCAGCCCCGATCCAGCACTGGACGGCGATGCATGTCTGGCTCTATCTCTTCAAGGAGCACGCCCCCTACAATGTGCTCTACGAGAGGGGGCTCGACCGGATCGGCTGCTTTATGTGCCCGTCGAGCGACCGTGCACTGCTGGTGCGGATAAAGGCGGCCTACCCGGACCTCTGGCAGGGGTGGACGGAGAGGCTCGACGCCTGGGGCGCCGCACACGGCATGCCCGCAGACTGGGCGGCAGAAGACCTGTGGCGGAAGAGGGAGTCTGGCGGCGATGAAGACGATAGTTATAATTGATTACGGGCTTGGCAACCTCCGGAGCGTCAGGAAGGGGCTGGAGAAGGCGGGTGCGTCCCCGGTGATCTCGGCGGACCCCGACCAGATCGCCGCGGCGGACGGCATCGTCCTGCCGGGCGTCGGCGCCTTCAGGGACGGCATGGAGATGCTCGGCCCGATCGAGGGGACGGTCCGCGAGGCGGCGAGGGAGGTGCCGGTCCTCGGCATCTGCCTCGGCATGCAGATGCTGATGGAGAGTTC
>NZ_JAQVNX010000107.1 GCF_028702905.1 Methanofollis sp. | reverse complement strand
GATAGTAAAATTACCATGAAAAAGAGCATCTTTGTGCTTTTTGCAGCAGTCATGATCGTTGCTGCATTTGCATGCGGCTGTACCGGCACCGGGGACGTGACCCCGACGCCGACGGTAACGCCGACCGCGGCGGAGACGACCGCGGCTCCAGCAGAGACGCAGACTCTCCTCATCGCAACGACGACCAGTCTCTATGACACCGGCCTCCTCGACGCCCTGAAGGCAGACTTCGAGAAGAAGTACAATGCGAAGGTCGATATCCTCTCGGCCGGCACCGGCAAGGCCCTCGGCTACGGGGAGAACGGCGACGTGGACGTAATGATGGTCCATGACCGCGCCCGCGAGGACGCGTTCCTTGAGGCAGGCCACGGCATCGACCGCCGCGTCTTCGCCTACAACTTCTTCGTCATCGTCGGCCCTGCTTCGGACCCGGCAGGCGTGAAGAACATGACCCCTGAGCAGGCCTTCACCACCATCCGGGAGAAGGGCCTCGCCGACCCGGCGACGGTGAAGTTCGTCTCCCGCGGTGACGACTCAGGCACGCACTCCAAGGAGAAGGCGATCTGGAAGGCCGCAGGCTTCAACTACTCGACCGACATCCAGAAGTCCGGCGAGTGGTACATCGAGGCCGGCACCGGCATGGGTGCGACCCTGGTGATGGCCGACGAGAAGCAGGCCTACACGCTCTCCGACATCGGCACCTACCTTGCGAGCAAGGACAAGATCACCCTCGTGCCCCTTGTCTCAGAGGGCGATGTCCTCCTCAACGTTTACTCGGCGATGCAGATCAACCCGGAGAAGCACCCCGGCGTGAACTCCACCATTGCAAAGGACTGGATCAACTACCTGATCACGCCCGAGACGCAGAAGACGATCGAGACCTTCGGCGTTGACAAGTACGGCGAACCCCTCTTCTACCCGGCCGCAGGCAACTGGGAGAAGATCGGCGTGAACCAGTCTGAAGTGGAAGACCCGGTGGCATAAAGCCGCAGGGTTTTTCCCCCTTCTTTCCCTTTTATTGATGTCTCTTCAGGAGGAGTGAGTGATGGGCTTTATCATCGATGGCATTCTTGAGGCTGTTCACCTCATCGTCACCCTTGACCCCGACGTCATAGAGATCACCGCCCTATCCCTCGTCGTCTCTCTGACCGCAACCGTTGCGGCGACGCTCATCGCCGTCCCCTTCGGGGCCTCGGTCACGTTCAACGAGTTCCCCGGCAAAAAAGTCCTGATTCAACTTATCCAGACCCTGTACTCCTTGCCGACCGTCATCGTCGGCCTGCTCCTCTTCCTCCTCCTCACCCGCCATGGCCCTCTCGGTTTTCTCGGCATTCTCTTCACGCCGCAGGCGATGATCCTTGCCCAGACTATCCTGGTTCTCCCCATCATGACCGGGCTCACGATCACCGCGCTCTCGGGCGTGGACGCGACGATCAGGGACACGATCCTCTCCCTCGGGGCGACACGTCTCCAGTTCCTAAAACACGTCGTCAGGGAGGCCCGGTTTGCGATCCTAGGGGCGGTCGCCCTCGGCTTCGGCCGGGCGATCTCCGAGGTCGGTGCGGCGATCCTCATCGGCGGGAACATCTATGGTCGAACCCGCGTCCTGACGACGGCGATCACCCTCAACACCTCGCAGTGGAATATCGGCACCTCGATCGCCCTCGGGATCATCCTCCTCGGCATCGCCCTCATCGTGAACACGGTGGTGACCATCTACCAGCAGCGGTGAACCATGATCGAACTCAGGCATGTTGCAAAGAATTTCGGCGAGAAGGTCGTCCTGAAAGACGTGAACGCGGCGATCCTGGACGGCGAGATCTTCGCGATCATCGGCCCCTCGGGATCGGGCAAGTCCACCCTCCTCCGCCTGATCAACCTCCTCGACACCCCCTCGGGCGGGGAGATCCTCCTCGACGGCGCCGCCATCCACGCGGACCGGGGGAGCGCCCTCGGGTTCAGACGGCGGATGGCGATGGTCTTCCAGAAACCGGCGGCCTTCAATGAGACTGTCTATGACAACATCGCGATCGGCCTGCGGATCAGGCATGTCCCCGAGGCCGGGATCAGGGAGAAGATCGCGGCCGCCCTGGAGGTGATCGGGCTTTCCGGCTATGAGAAGAGGAAGGCGAAGACCCTCTCCGGCGGGGAGATGCAGAGGGTCGCCATCGCGCGTGCGGTCGTCACCGACCCGGCCGTCCTCCTCCTCGACGAACCGACCGCAAACCTCGATCCTGTGGCGACCGAGGCGATCGAGGACCTGATCGCGCGGATCAACAGGGAACTGAACCAGACAGTGGTCCTCTCGACTCACGACATGCTCCAGGGCCAGAGGCTCGCCCACAGGATCGGGGTGCTGATGGACGGTGTCTTCGCCCAGATCGGTACGCCGCGTGAGGTCTTTGCGATGCCGAAGAACAGGCCTGTGGCGCGGTTTGTCGGGATCGAGAACATCATCGAAGGGATGGTGCGGGAGAACAGCGACGGCGTCGCCGCCATTGCGGCCGGCGGGGTGACGATCGCCGCGGTCACCCCTCTCGGGCCGGGGACGAAGGTCTGTGCCTGCATCAAACCCGAGGACATCACCATCCACCTTGCCGACGGGACCGGTATCTCGGCGCGAAACGTCCTCTCCGGGAGGGTGACCGGGGTACGGGCCTACGGCCCCCTCAACCACCTCACGGTCGACTGCGGCATCCCCTTCACCGTCCTTGTCACCTGGAAGTCTGCCGAAGAACTCGGCATCAGGGAGGGGATGAAGGTGAAGATCTCCTTCAAGGCCAGCGCCGTCCACGTCGTCGAGGATTAACTGCCTTTTTTTGCTGCCCTGGCCCTGCCGTACCTTTCCAGGGCCCAGGCAAGCATCAGCCCGATGACAAAGCCCACTGTGATGTTCATGAGAACGGAGAGGGCGGCGATGACCACGGTCACAAAGATGGAATCGGTCTTCATGCTGTGTTTGCCGAGTTCGACCGCCGCAAAGATGAGGAGGCCGCCGAAGACCCCTATCGGGATCAGGGCAAGGCTCTCGGGCGAGGCGAAGAAGAGGGCGAAGCCCAGGAAGATGGCCCCGGCGATGATATTCGAGCCCCCTGTCCGTGCGCCGAACCTGTACTGGGCGGCAAGGCCGCCGGCACCGTGGCACATGGGAAATCCTCCGAAGGGAACGGAGACGAGGTTCATGACGCCGATCGTCCGGGAAAGGCGGTCGGGGTCGACCTCTGTCCTGAAGAGGTCCCGCGTCAGGAGGGCCGTGGCAAGGATGGCATTGGTGAGGGTCAGGGGGATCTGCGGGGGGACGAGGTACCATGCGGCGAAGAAGAAGTCGGCAGGGTTCGGGAGGACGAGAGCGGGCAGGGATATCGCAGAGAGGGACGGGAGGCCCGCGCTGAGCACGCCCGCGCCGACGCCGATCCCGAGGACGAGGAGGGCCGAGAGATCGTTGACCTTCCAGCGGAGCGCGGCGAGGAAGAACAGGATGACGACGGCCACCGAGATCCCGGCGAAGAGGGGGTCGGCTGCGACGAATCCGAAGGAAGTCTTCAGGAGGAGGAGGGCGAGGCCCGCCTGCACACCGCGGACGACAGAGGTCGGGATACGGTCGCTGAGATGGCGCATGCCCCCGATAAGGCCGAGAGCGAGGAAGAGGACGCCCATGATCAGTCCGGAGGCGGCGATCTCCCCCGCGGTGAGGCCTTCGGCGATCGCGATCGCCCCGACGGCCTTCAGGGGTTCGACCGGGATGGGCAGGCGGTAGTAGAGGCCTGAGATCACGTACCAGAGGGCGAAGAAGAGGAAGACGTACGAGAGGTTCACGTTGCAGACAAGGGCGACGCCGAGCACGATGGGGAGGATGGTACCGAAGTCTCCGACAGACCCGGCGGCCTCGCTGAGATTGAACCGTAGGCCCGGCCCATTTCGTACTTCCTCTCCCGGCCCTGTCACCACACCCCTCTCCTGATCATTGCTGATATCTGAACCCTTTTATCAGTTCTTCAATAATCTTCCCTCATGCGCGGCCGGGAGCAACGGCTGCCGGGATGTTATATGACCGATGCTAATGTCAATGACACGGATCTCCATGATCTGGCGATCCGGTACAGACCTATCGGAGTCATCAGGTCCGGGTTTGCCGAGCAGGCAGACACTCCGATTCAACCTGTTTATTCCGGGTCAGATGGTCGTGTGGAGATCTTTCCCGAGTATGTGGAAGGTCTGCTGGATCTCGACGCCTTCTCCCACCTCATCCTCCTCTACCATTTTAACCGTGCCGGCACTGTTGAACTCAGGCGAAAGCCGTTTCTGGACGGTTCACGTGAGAGGGGGATCTTCGCGATCCGCCACTTCAACCGTCCGAATCCAATCGGCCTGTCCATCGTGGGACTGACGTCTGTACGCGGGAATGTCCTTGAGATCTCCGGGGTGGACATCCTGGACAACACCCCGCTCCTCGACATCAAGCCATACATCTACCAGTTCGACCACAGGGAAAATGTCCGTTCCGGATGGGTGGACCTGCAGACCGACGGCCGCACGCCCGAGAAGTGCACGCCTGCGGAACTGTCCGGGCAGGGATACCTCAGTCGAGAGCCCTCGCCCTGATCGCCCCAAGAAGGTCTGGCCCCAGGATCTGCTCGACCTCCCGGGGATACTCTGCAAGGATCCTTGAAAAGAGGACTGCCGTTCCCTGCGCGGTGGTCGAGACACCGACCCTCTCGGTGCGGGTGACCAGTCCTTCCTCCTCCATGGCGGCGATGATGGGGATGACATAATAGTGCGGGACAGAGAGGTATTCGGCCAGACGTCTGGTCTTCGGGAACCTGATGCTGATCTCTCCCTCTGTGCAGAGGAAAGTAATGGCACGGTCCTCAAGAATGAGAATCCGTGCAACAGCAGCGAGTATCTCGCTTGAGGTCAGTGCGGGCATAGCCCAGATATGTGTGTTACTCGTCTTTCTTTTTATGCCGCTCTTCCTCTGGCATCGCTTCGAGCCAGACGATCTCGGCACCCAGGTCGGCGGCGACGAGTTCGATCTCGTTCTTTCGGAAGTGTTTTGCCTCTACCCAGAGTCTCTTTGAGTTGTTCTCACCGGTTACGGCGACGATGCGGAACTTCGGCTGCTGGACCCCGCTGCCGACCTTCTTTCTTTCGCGGACGTAGATCTTCATCTGTTTCACCTGTTACCAGTTGATATACCAACTGGTATACTCCCTGTTAAATCTCTGTTCCTATAAATATTATCTTCATGGTGATACCATCATGACACAACGCTTTGAACTCAACTCCGGCCTCCGCGGCGAGACCATGGTGCGAAAAGGCCTGATGAAGCGGATAGACGAGATCCCGCAGATCCGGATCATGCCCGACCTCAATGTGATCAAGATCGGCGGCCACGGCACCATGGACTTCGGTCGCGAGGTCGTCTTTCCGATCGTCGAGGAGATCGGCGCCCTGAAAGAGGCCGGCGAGAAGGTCCTTGTCGTCACCGGCGGCGGCGTGCGCGTCAGGCATATCATGGACATCGGGATCAACCTGGGCATGCCGACCGGCGTTCTCGCCGAACTCGCCTCCAAGATCAGCGAGCAGAACGCCCTGATGATGTCCCTCCTCCTCTCGAAGTACGGCGGAACCCAGGTGAAGTCGGGCGACCTCCTCGAACTCCCGACCCTCGCCTCCCTCGGGATGCTGCCGGTGACCCACGGCACCCCGCCGTACGGCCTCTTCGAGCAACCGGCAGAGGTCGGGTCGATCCCGCCGAACAGGACAGATACGGGTGCCGTGCTCATCGCCGAGGTGATGGGTGCGAAGAACTGCATCCTTGCAAAGAACGTCGACGGCCTCTACACCGAGGACCCCCGCATCGATCCGGCGGCCGAGCTGATCCCTGAGATCACGGCAGAAGAACTCCTCGGCATGGACATGGAGGATATGGTCCTTGAAAAGAAGGCGGTCGAACTCCTCCTCCACACCAAACACGTGAAGGAGATCAGGGTGGTCAACGGCCATGTGCGCGGGAATATCACGAAGGCCGTCCGTGGCGAGAAGGTCGGGACCCTGATCCGGGCCTGACCTATCTCACGTCATCTTTTTCAGCGGGCGACGCTCTTCATCTCGCCGCGCTTTTCCTCGGGCATCGGTGCGAGGTAGATGATCTCGGCCCCGACGTCCTTTGCAATCCCCTCGATCTTGGTCTTCCGAAAGTGCGTTGCCTCGATCTTCAGGTGCGACTCCTCCCCTTTCCCGCCGGTGACGGCGACGACCCTGAACTTGGGCTCTTTGACGCCGCTCCCGATCTTCTGTCGTTCTCTGACATAGATTTTCATCTTCGGTCCCCCCCTGCCGACATGTCGCCGGCCCTGGCACAACTGAAATATAAAATATATTATATATTGCTTGCCGGTGTGCCATGCCAAAAGAACGCTGTCAACTACCCCGGCCTGAAGGCCGGGGCTTGAGACTCTATCGTGTCGATAGTTCTCGTATGGGTGGCTGACTGCACCCCTGCACCTCCAGGGTATACCTGTAGGTGCGTGCTCTGGACTCGATGTTCCGAGCACCGATAAGGTCGGCATGGAGCGAGTGTCCGCAGCATTCGCAGACAAACGATTTCTTGTGCCGATTGTTCTTACTGATATGATTGCATCGAGGACAGGTCTGGGAGGTATAGGCCGGATCGACATAGACCGTCGATATACCCTTCTCCCGCACCTTGTACTCGATGAAGGACTGGAGTTCATAGAACGCCCATGAGTGATGGGTGCCCCTCTGCTTTTTGGAGGTCTCTGTCCGATCCCTGATCCCGGTAAGATCCTCCAGCCCGATCACATCAACCTTGTTCTGAACGGCAAAACGAACGATCTCCTTCGAGACGCGGTGGTTCA
>NZ_JAQVNX010000106.1 GCF_028702905.1 Methanofollis sp. | reverse complement strand
ACGCGGCGATCAATATCAAGAAGTTTGCCCTGCAAGAGCAGAACCTTGTGGGGGTAGCAGGTGCGGGACGCGCCGTCGAGCCTGTGGACTCACCTCAATAGAGGGAGGATGAAGCAGGAAGCCCGGTTTTCAGGCCGGGGTAGTTCACGGAAGAGACCTTCACCCTCCCTGCCGGGACATCAGGTCCCCCTCTCACCGCCTTCTGGGAGGGAGCGGTGGAGGCGACGGGTATCGAGGAAGAGAGCGGGATGATGAGCGGTTTTGACCGGATCATGGGCGGCGACGGCCGTGTCGTCCTGCTGAACCTCTGTTTCTCCGGGGAAGTGGACGGAGAGCGGCGGCACTTCAATGCATGTCTGGACCCGCAGGGTGTGGTGACGGTCAGACCGATCGCAGAACATTCTCTCCTGAGCCTCCCCCATCCGGACAAGGTCTTCAGCGACCTCGAAGTCATCGACCCCGGTGCCTCCTTCTGGGAGAATAACTGGACGATTCACCTGAGAGAGATTCAGAACGTGAACTATGACCATGCAAGCATCCCGGTGTACCTCATGGAGAACGGGACACTCGTCCCCCTCGACCGGGTCTCGACGGTATCTGCAGGGTCGCCGGTTTTCTATCTCTCGATCTGCAAGGTCGCCACTCCTGACGTGGTCGTGACGACCGAGCACGGAAGCGGCGCCGGGATACAAAGCAGGGGTGGCGAGTACATCGTCATCTTCACACCGGGGGAACTGAAGAAGACGTCATACACAAGAGCATAAATGGAAGGGGGCAGATCCCCCTGACAAATCTCTTCTTCTCCTCGACCTCAGGCAGTTTCTGGCCGACGTCTTCACGCGGACCTGAAGGTCCATCGGGATGTCTGGAGGTACGGTTTTGTGCCGCGAAAAAAAGGGTGTGTCTATCTCCTCTTCCAGAGGACGACTGCCACGATGATGAGGACGGACGCCCCGCAGACGAGTATGAGTATGGTGGGGAATGGCTGCGGCGTCTCTTCCGGGAGCGGAGAGGCAGGTCGAGTCGGAGAGCGCTCTCCACCGCCCGTACCTCTATGCACGCCTCTGCCTGAGACCGGCATCAGTCCTGCCCGTCAGGGCAAGGCCTGCTCGCCGCGGTGCATGCCTCCCGCACGCCTGAAGGCGGGCACACGCCACCCTCGTCGAGACCTGCCAGGCCCTCGCTATCCGTGCCGCTACAGGTACCCCTGTCAGCGACGACGGGGCGGCGGTCAGGAATCTTCGGATCATCAAGGATGAGGGTGCCGAAAATTGGAATGAGCGGGAAAAAAGAAAATGAGGGCCCGGCCTACTCTTCAGGCCCGCCCCTCCTCACCTTGTCGACGAAGTCCTTGAAGAAGCCCTTCTTCCCCGGACCCTTCTTCATCTCGATCTCAAGCAGTTTCTGGTAGAGTTCCTTCTCCTCGTCGGAGAGACTCTTCGGGACGACGATCTTCACGCGCACGAGGAGGTCGCCGGGCCGGCCGCGGTGGCGCACGCCCTCGCCGGGAATGCGCAGCGCGGTGCCGTGCTGGATGCCGGCCGGGATCTTCAGCTCGACGGTCCGGCCGTCGATCGTCTTCACCTCGACCTTTGAACCGACTGCCGCCTGGGCCGGGGTGACCTTCACGGTGGTTTCGAGGTTTTCGCCGTTGCGGACAAAGTCCGGGTGCTCCTCGACGATGATCTCGACATAGAGGTCGCCGACCTGGGCGCCGTAGTCCCCGGCCTCGCCATAACCCTCCATCCGCAAGCGGAGCCCGCTGTAGGCGCCGGGCGGGATGCGGACAGACACCTTCCTCTTCACCCGGGCATGGCCGCTGCCCTTGCAGCGTTTGCAGGGTTCCTCCGGCATCTTCCCCCTGCCGCCGCAGTCAGGGCAGGCGCTCATCCGCACGAACTGCCCGAAGAGCGACTGGCTCACCTGCCTGACCTGGCCGCTGCCTCCGCACTTCGGACAGACCCGGAACTTCTTGTTCTTGCTCCCGCTCCCGTCGCACTCAGGACAGGACTCGGTGTGCATGACCTCGATCTCCCGGTCTGTCCCGAAGACCGCGTCTTTCAGGCTGATCGAGAGGCGGTACAGGAGGTCGGCGCCAGGCCGCGGACCTCTCGGCCCGCCGCCGCCACCAAAGAAGGTGTCGAAGATGTCTCCAAAGCCGCTGAAGTCAGCCTGGAACCCGCCGCCGTACCCGCCGCCACCGGTGTACGAACCCTTCGAGGCGTTCTTGAAAGCCTCGTGCCCGATATTGTCGTACTGGGCGCGTTTCTCCGGGTCCGAGAGCACCGAGTAAGCCTCGTTGATATCCTTAAACTTTTCTTCCGCGTCAGGCTCCTTGCAGACATCAGGGTGATATTTCCGTGCAAGGTTGCGGTATGCCTTCTTGATCTCCTGCTCGCCGGCGTCCCGGGCGACGCCGAGGACATCATAGTAGCTTCCCGCACTCATCTATGCTCACTCTTTCTTCTCGTCCTTGACATCGAAGTCGGCATCGACGACATTGTCGTCCTGCTTCTTCTGTGCACCCTCGGCACCGGCGGCCTTCTGGGCCTCCTGAGCCTTCTGCGCTTCCTGGTAGATCTTGGCGGTGACCGCGTACACGGCCTCGGTGAGTTCTTCCAGTTTCTTCTTGATATCCTCGGTGTCGTCACCTTCGAGGGCCGTCTTCAGGGCGGCGGAGGTCTCCTCGATCTTCTTCTTATCGTCCTCGCCGATCTTGTCGCCGGACTCCTTGAGGGTCTTTTCGGCGGTGTAGACCGCGGTGTCGGCGGTGTTCCGCACCTCGATCTCCTCGCGCTTCTTCTTGTCGTCTTCCTCGAAATTCTTGGAGTCGTTGACCATGCGGTTGATCTCGTCCTCGGAGATCCCCTTGCCGCCCTTGATGGTGATGGTCTGCTCCTTGCCTGTCCCGAGGTCCTTTGCCGAGACATGGACGATACCGTTGGCGTCGATGTCGAAGGTGACCTCGATCTGGGGGATGCCGCGGGGTGCGGGCGGGATGCCGGTGAGCTGGAACTTGCCGAGGGTGAAGTTGTCCTTGGCAAGGGCGCGCTCGCCCTGGATCACGTGGATCTCGACGCTCGTCTGGCCGTCCGCAGCCGTCGAGAAGATCTGGCTCTTTCTCGTCGGGATGGTGGTGTTCCGGTCGATCAACTTCGTGTCGATGCCGCCGAGGGTCTCGATGCCGAGGGAGAGGGGGGTGACATCAAGGAGGAGCACGTCCTTTGCCTCGCCGGTGAGGACGCCGCCCTGGATCGCGGCGCCGACGGCCACGCACTCGTCAGGGTTGATGCCCTTGTCGGGTTCCTTGCCCAGGAGCTTCCTGACCGTCTCGACGACGAGGGGCACGCGAGTCGAACCGCCCACAAGGAGGACGTGGTCGATATCGGACGCGGTCAGCTTCGCGTCGGAGAGGGCCTGCTTCACAGGTTCGACGGTCTTCTCGACCAGGTCGCCGACAAGCTGCTCGAACTTCGCCCTGGTGAGGTCCATGTCCAGGAACTTCGGGCCGCTGGCGTCGGTGGTGATGTAGGGGAGGTTGATGCTCGTCTTCTGGACGGTCGAGAGCTCCTTCTTGGCGTTCTCGGCGGCGTCCCTGATCCTCTGCAGTGCCATCGGGTCCTTCGAAAGGTCGAGGCCTTCCTTTGCCCTGAACTCTGCGACGACCCAGTCCATGACACGCTGGTCGAAGTCGTCGCCGCCGAGGCGGTTGTTCCCGGCAGTCGCCTTCACTTCGAAGACGCCGTCGCCGAGCTGGAGAATGGAGACATCGAAGGTGCCGCCGCCGAGGTCGTAGACGAGGATGGTCGACTCCTCTTCCTTGTCGATGCCGTAGGCGAGGGCGCTCGCGGTCGGCTCGTTGATGATCCGCATGACGTCAAGCCCGGCGATCTTGCCGGCGTCCTTCGTGGCCTGTCTCTGGGCGTCGTTGAAGTAGGCCGGGACGGTGATGACGGCCTTCTCGATCTTCTCGCCGAGATATGCCTCGGCATCGAGCTTCATCTTCTGGAGGATCATCGCGGAGATCTCCTGCGGGGTGTACTTCCTGTCGTCGATGTCGACGGTCTCGCTCGTCCCCATCTTCCGCTTGATCGAGATGATCGTCCTCTTCGGGTTGGTGATCGCCTGTCTCTTGGCGACGCTGCCGACAAGCCGCTCGCCTTCCTTGCTGAACGCCACGATCGACGGCGTTGTCCTGCCGCCTTCTGCATTCGCGATCACGACAGGCTGACCGCCCTCCATGATGGCCATGCAGGAGTTCGTCGTGCCAAGGTCAATACCAAGAACCTTTTCTGTTGCCATAATATTCCTCTTATTCGTTGTTTCCTTTTGACACCGCGACTTTCGCATGCCTGATTATCCTGTCGTGCATGCGGTAGCCGGGGATGAATTCTTCGACAACTGTGCCTTCCGGGTGTTCCGACGGGATGCAGGCAACCGCTTCGTGCTCCTCGGGGTTGAATGCCGCGTGGAGGCACGAAAGAGGTTCGATCCCGTGTTTTTCCAGGATCCCGGAGAACTGTTTCTGTATGCTTTCAAGGCCCTCGCGGAGGGAGGCATCGTCGGACTTCCGTGCCCGCTCGAAGTTGTCGACAACGTCGAGCAGTTCCGCGGCGAACTTTTCCAGGGCGTACTCCCTGATCTCCTCGTTCTGCCGGGCAGTACGCTTCCTGAAGTTGTCGAAATCCGCAGCAAGGCGGAGATACCGTTCGTTCAGGTCGTCACAGGATCTCTTGAGGTCGGCGTTCGCCGCCCTGAGATCGTCACAGGCCTTCCCGAGGGACTCGATATCTTTGCCCTCTCCCGGGGGGCCGGGCTGTTCCAGGGTCGGTTGCTTCTCCGGCGCCTGATTATCTCTATCCGCCTCCATGGAAATCCTCTGTATGCAATATCAATTGCAATGTAGTTCTATATATAATTTTGTATCGTGGATACGGAGAGGGACACAGATTGACACCAGATTATCATTTCAAGAAAATATTCGTGGTTTTTAAGATTTCTGTCTCTTTTTCGAGACTGAGACCCCGCACCGCCCGGCAAGTTCGCACATCTTCGGGGGCGGGTTCTCCCATCGCCAGAGACCGAGATCGATATAGCGCCGGGAGAGGCCCTTCTTCTTTGCCCACGACACCAGGTACTCCTCCCAGTGGCCGGCGAGATCGGGGTGGATCTCCCGCGTCCGTGCGGCCTCGCTCTCCAGCATCGCCGGGCAGAGATAGCACCCCACCCTCTCATAGCCCATCTCATAGAGGGGGTTGTACGGCACCTTCCGCCACCAGAGGTAGAGGAAGACTTCGAGGGCCCGCCAGTTCCTGATGGGCGAGATATTCAGCTGCAACGGGTTGAAGGGATTGACTATGACACCCGGCAGAGTGGAGCGGGAGAAGGACTCGTACCACCTGTTCCCCTGCACGGTGACACAGGGACCCTTATGGGAGAGATAGTCTTTGACAGGCTGGAGCTTGAGCCTCTCGCAGCACCAGCGGTTGTCCTTTCTCGGGAGGCCGAATTTGTCCACCTCTTTCCAGAAGTCGTTCCCGTGGATGACGACCGGGATCCCGGACTGCCTGACAAACTCCACGGTCTCAGGAAACTCCAGGCCCGTATCGACAGAGAAGACATCTTTGACCCCGGCCCGTCGCGCGAGTTCGAGGCAGACCGTGCTGTCCTTGCCGCCCGAGAAGGAGACGTTCGCCGCGGGCCGGTCGTCCATGTGCTGCCTGATGAACCTGACAGCCGTGCGTTCGAGGTCCTTGAGGAGGGGGACGTTCACGCGGACCGCCTCGCCCCACGAGGGGTCTGGCGGCGACTCGGGCTGGACCTTCCCGATCTGCCGCACCCTGACGCCCCCGTCATGGAGCTGGCCGACGCCGAGGAGGTCTTTCATCCTGACGACCACCGGGCCGTCGGAAAGGTTGGTCCTGACCATCACCTTCTTCCCGCCGAGACGGCGGTTGCCGAACCCCTGCTCTTCGGCCTCGGCGGTGATGTCCACGACCCCCTTCGTGATGAAGGGGGCGAGGAAGCGGAGAGCGTCCTGCGAGAGGTCCAGGGTATAGGCATGCCCTGCCTGGTCATAGGAGAGGCGCCCGAACTCGACGCCGTTTGCGATGACGACCTCGGTCCTGTCGACGCCGCTGCTCTTGTTGAAGAGGACCACCTGGGGGAGGCGGTCGGTGCCGTAGCGTTCGAGGAGGAGGGACCGCAACAGCTCGTGGTCGTGGGCGAGGGCCGGGCGGAGGTCATAGGGTTTCTGGATCGGGATCTCCACGCCGGCCGCGCCGCACCGGCAGGTCTTCCCGATCAGAGGAAGGTTACACTCCCTGCACCAGTACAGCGTCTTCTTGACGGCAGGTTCCCGCATAGAATAACGTTTACCGGGCAGGGGGATAAGAGATTGCATCCTGCCCTTGAAAGATATAAGAGATCTGAGGCCCATATCTTCAGTATGAAATGGGCACTTCTCTCTGTCTGGGACAAGGCCGGCATCGTGGACCTTGCGCAGACGCTTGTTGAGAACAAATACCGTATCATCAGTTCCGGGGGGACTGGAAAGGCCCTGAAAGAAGCAGGGATCGACTTTATCGAAGTCTCAGAGTACACGGGCTCGCCCGAGATCATGGGCGGCAGGGTGAAGACCCTCCACCCGCGCATCCACGGCGGCCTCCTCGGCCGGCGCGACGTCGACGCCCGGGTGATGCAGGACCTCGACATCAACCCGATCGACATCGTCGTCGTGAACCTCTATCCCTTCGAGAAGATGTCGGGCGAGCACCTCGACCTCGACAAACTCATCGAGTTCATCGACATCGGCGGCCCCGCGATGATCAGGGCGGCGGCGAAGAACTTCAAGTTCGTCTCTGTGGTCGTCGACCCGGCCGACTACCCGAAGGTGAAGGAGGCCGTCGCGAAGGGCGGGTTCGATTACGAGGAGAGGCTTGCCCTTGCAAAGAAGGTCTTTGCACGGACGGCCGCCTACGACGCCGCGATCTCGAACTATCTCTCCGGCCTCGACGGCGGTTTCCCGGAGACCTACTCCTTCCAGTTCAGGAACGGCCGGTCTCTCCGGTACGGCGAGAACCCGCACCCGAAG
>NZ_JAQVNX010000105.1 GCF_028702905.1 Methanofollis sp. | reverse complement strand
CTTCTTGAACAGTTGTGAGCGGGATGCCGCCCACGCACTGATCGGC
The DNA here is from genome assembly GCF_028702905.1 of Methanofollis sp. Classification (NCBI taxonomy): domain Archaea; kingdom Methanobacteriati; phylum Methanobacteriota; class Methanomicrobia; order Methanomicrobiales; family Methanomicrobiaceae; genus Methanofollis; species Methanofollis sp. Next base: position 7,167 of record NZ_JAQVNX010000105.1, on the reverse strand, counting down.
AGCGGCACCGACCGGCACCACGAGCAGGATGAGGAGAAGACACACAGTTTTCTCTACAGATATCATCACATCCACTCTCCCCTGCTGTTTGCAGCCATGCACGCCCCATCAGCGGGGGATATGCCCCGCCTCTTCGAGGGCTCGGTCATGCATAGCAGTGCAGCGATACAGAGAACCAGAAAGGATCGTCGCATATGTCACTCAGCTCCATTTATCCGAATGTATCCGGCACTTCCCGTCGTCCCGAACAGGAGACAGAAAGACGAAGGGGGGTAGCTCGGCGTACCGGATCATAATCATATGATCACATATATATCATAATAGTTCACACAAGATCAAATCGTTTTTATAACCGATATGATCTGAGACATACTCGATATTTAATCGGTATTCGCAGGAGCGTACGGGTACGCACCCTCAAGACTCCATCCTGCAAATAGAAAGGGAAACCCAGACTCTCCGCGCCGGTCAAAATAGGGACGGTGGCCAGACGACTATCGGGTCGACGGCCAGTTTCACGGAGTCGATTTCTACACGCAAATCATTCGAGTCATCCGCTGCCGAGTATTGCATGACACGTATCGTCACGTCGCCGCTGATGATTGTACTTGCCGATTTTCGAGGTCACCTCATCCGTAAAAGGGTAGCCTCGCTGTCGCGGGTGGTGGTTGCAGTTGTTGGTACGACCTGATGCTGTTGTTCCAACTGGAGAGTGCGGCACCCCGATCAGCACCGACAGTATCGTTGTACGCGCGACTATTCCGGGTCGCCTTCAGGCCGCCGAGGGCGCACCCACATCGATCCCGAAGACGAAGCGCTGCGCGGCATAGGTGCCGTTTGTAATTACGCGAGTGTCTTCGAGAGTCCCATCCGATCTTATCTTCGTACCGCACCATACACAGGTGTACAATAAGATGTGCGTATCGTACAGTCCTGGTTGGGATGCTGCCGTACCCGACACATAGGGTGACGAAGCCTGTCCTGAATGGTTTTCCTTATCGATGTGGATGAACCCTTTCAGAATGTCGCTTTCATTGGTCGAAAGGGCGTGGCCTTCATATTCATATGCCGGGCGGGTCTGGCAGAAATGACTGAAGAGCCTTTTTATAGGAGAGGAAACACTTTTTTCCATGGACCAGGAGATCGCCCTCGACATCGTCTCTGCCTGGGACGCCGGTGAGATCGTCGACCTGTACCGTGCCGGCAGGTGGTGGCAGGAGGAGTGGTCGCTCGACGGCATCGCCCCCCTCATTGCCGGGAGCTTCTGCTTTGTCGTCGCCACAGACGGCGGCCGCGCCGTCGGCATGGGCCGGGCGATCTCTGACGGGTGCTCGGATGCCTATCTTCAGGACATCGTCGTCCTCCCCGCATACAGGGGCCAGGGGATCGGCGACGCGATCGTCGAAAAACTCGTCTCCTCCTGCAGGGAGAAGGGCGTCGCCTGGATCGGCCTTGTCGCACAGCCAGGGACCGTACCGTTCTATGAAAGGCACGGCTTCGTACCCATGGAGGGGCACATGCCCATGCTCCTCGGAGAAAAATATGCTCACACTCGATGACTTCACACCCGTAACCCTGGAGGACCGGGCCTTTTTCCTCGACCTCTATGCACGCTACCCGCAGCAGCACTCTGACATGAGTTTCGTGACCATGATGTGCTGGAACCACTATGCCCACTACGCCTATGCCCGCGTCGGGGACGGCGTCGTGATCATGAGCGTGATCGAGGGGGAGAAGACCTTCAGGGGGCCGATCGGACCGCGTGACCCCGCGGCCCTGGAGGAGGTTCTCGACCTCGCCGTCAGGGAGGGCTGCGCCGCCCCCTACTATGTCTTCGACGAGGAGACCCTGGACTGGGTGAAGGCCCTCTATCCCGGCCTCGCCTTCAGGTCTGACCGTGACTTCGCCGACTATGTCTACCTTGCCTCAGACCTCGACGACCTGCCGGGAAAGAAGTACCTCACCATCCGCGGCCACCTCAACAGGTTCAGGCGGAGTTGCGAACCTGTCGTCGAGGAGATGCACGCAGAAGACCTCGCAGAGGTGCGGGAGTTCCTGAAAAAATGGTGTGCGTGGCGGCACTGCGACGAGTCGCCGGTGCTGGCCGAGGAGAAGGAGGCGGTCCTCTACGCGATGGACCACTTCTCCGACCTCGGCCTCTCCGGGCTGATGATCCGGGTGAACGGGGCGATCGCCGCCATCTCGGTCTATGACGACCTCAACCCTGACACGGCCCTCATCCACTTCGAGAAGGGACTGCCAGACTGCGAAGGGGTGTACAAGGCCGTGAACCAGGAGGCCGCACGGCTGCTTGCCCCCGACCGCACGTACATCAACCGCGAGTCAGACGTCGGCGTGCCTGGCCTGCGGGAGGCGAAACTCCGCTACCACCCCCACCATATGGCAGAAGTCTATGTGGCGGAGAAGACCGACCTGGAAAAGAGACATCAGGGGAGGGGGGAAATATGATAGAGGAGACCATGAACACGAAGATCCTTGTAGCCTATGCGAGCCGGTACGGCTCGACCAGGGAGATCGCCGAATCGGTGTCACGGACACTCGAAAAGGCAGGCTATACCGTCGACTGCAGGAATGTTATGGACGTCTCGGACATCTCCCCCTATGCGGCGGTCGTCGCGGGGAGCCCGATCTATATGGGCAAATGGCTCGTCGAGGCGGTGGACTTTGTCAAGAGGTTCTGTATCGAACTGAACGAGAAACCGCTCGCCATCTTCGCCGTCGGCTATTCGATGAAAGACGAGACAGACATGATCAGGAAGTCGGCGTCGGCATCGATGAGCGAGGTCAGGATCTATGTCAGGCCGCAGGTCGAAGGCCTCTTCGCCGGCAGGTTCGACCCCGAGGGGATGAGCAGGGCAGACCTCGACATGATGAAGATGGCAGGCGCCGTGCCCGGCGACGCACGGGACTGGAGTCAGGTCGCCCGCTGGGCAGAGGCCCTGCCGTCCGTCCTCTTCACTCTCAAGGAGTGACGGCAGATCGCCGTGACAGGCAAACCCCTCCGCATATCTATTTTCATAAAGATACATTTATAATGCCCGTACGCTATAGAGCACATCATCCGTGAGGGGGACGGGCTGCAGAGGATACCGTATCGGCCTCATTCCAGAAAGAGAGCGTCATTGTTTCTATTCTCAGCAGACCCCCGGGATACCGCCAGCCCGGCCACCCCCCGTCACGCACCAAAGGAGATGATGATCATGTCGAGAGACTATGCCCCGCACCTGCTGGTGCTGCTTCTTGTCGCTGCGATGGTTGCGCCCGCCGTCGCCGCCGATGACGAGGTCAGGATCACCGACGATAGAGAGCACCAGATCCTGCCTGATATCGACGGGGACGGGATCGTCTGGACAGACAGGAGGAACGGGAACGCCGACATATACTATTACGACCTCACGACAGGGAAGGAAAAGCAGATCACCGAAGACACGGCAGACCAGTTCGACCCTGCGATCTCGGGGAACAGGGTCGTCTGGACAGACCGCAGGAACGGGAACGACTACAACTGGAACACCGACATCTACCTCTACAACATCAAGGCCGGGAAAGAGTTGCAGGTCACAGATGACGCCGCACCGCAGGGAGATCCTGCAATCGACGGATACAGGGTCGTCTGGACAGACCTCGGCAACGGCAATGCCGACATATTCTTCTACGACCTCGAAACGGGAGAGAGGAGAGAGATCACCGACGAGAAAGAGGACCAGTACGGCCCTGACATCTCCGAAGATCGGATCGTCTGGACAGACAGGAGGAACGGAAACGCCGACATCTACATGTACGACCTTGAGAAGGGCGAAGAGCGGCAGGTCACCACCGAGGAGGCCGAGCAGTACGGGCCTGCAATCTATGAGAACTATGTCGTCTGGACAGACGAGAGGAACGGGAACGCCGACATCTACATGTACGACTTCCTGACCGGCGAAGAGCGGCAGGTCACCGCGGACGACATAACCCAGTCATGGCCGGCGGTCTCGGACGAGAGTATCGTCTGGATGGAGACCCGCAAGGGAAGAAGGGACATCGTCCGGTACAATATCTGGACCCGGGCCGAAGACCGCCCCACCACAGACTCGGCAGAGCACCTGTGGCCCGCGATATACGAGGACCGGGTCGTCTGGACAGACCTCAGGAACGGGAAGGCCGATATCTATCTCCTCGACCCGAGTCCAGAGGACGAGACGACTTAAAGCAGAAAAAGAAGAGATAAAGAAGGAGGGAAGAAACCCCCTCAATCGTCCTCGGTGCTCACCGGCGAGGCGAGCACGGCAGGATGCCCCTGCTCTTTTACCATTCCTCCGGATGCTGTCTCCAGGTCAGGCCACTTGAGAATGTTCCCGTCCGTGTCCTTCAGCGGGACAGGCGGGTACGTCTCCTGCGTCAGCATGGATACGACATACATGGCGATGCCGGCGACGACCGTCGGCCCGAAGGTGAAGAAGACCATCCACTCGTTGTCGGGCGGGACAACGGTCGGCGCCCCCTGCTGTATCGAGAGGACGACGATCCCGAGGACCGTCGTGACAAGACCGCCGAGCATCGAGGCGATGGCGCCGGGTGCGTTCGCTCTCTTCCAGAAGAGGCCGCAGACGACGGCCCAGAAGAGGCAGGCGAAGAGCAGGGTGAACCCGAAGATCATCAGGTCGTAGAGGCCGGGCGCACAGAAACTGATCCCGATGCAGAAGATGCCGATGGCGACGACGAGGAAACGGGTGAAGCGCAGCACCGCCTTTTCGTCCCTGATGTGATCGGAAACCGCACCGTGGACGAAGTTGGTCGAGATGACGGCCGCGGACGCGAAGATCGCAGAACTCGCCGTTGACATGATCGCCGCCATCAGGGAACCGATGAAGAGGGCCATCATCCAGGGGGAGAGGAGGGTCTTTGCCAGGAAGGGGACGATCAGTTCGGGGTCTTCGGCAAGGATGGCGCCGTCGATCATGCCGGTGTTGATCATCACGATTCCAAGAAGGCCGAGGAAGATCGGGCCGAGGCCGGCGACCCAGTACAGCCCTGTGCCAATGAAAAGGCCCTGCCTTGCGGCCCGGTCGTCACGTGCGCAGAAGACACGCTGCGAGATGTCCAGGGACGCAAGGCTGCCAAGACCCATGCCGCACCATGCGGCAAACCAGGCCATGATGCCGGTGACCGTCCACCCGATCCCGCTCGGGGAGTTGTCACTCGGGAGGATCGACCAGAAGTCCGTCGGCGTGTTGGCGGCGATGACATCGAAGCCGCCGACGTACGCGATCCCTGTCGGTATGAGGACGGCGAGACCGAGCAGGATGAGGACCATCTGGATGTTGTCGGTGATGATGACGGCGAGCATACCCCCGAGATAGGTATAGATGATCACGATCAGCCCTGCAATGATGGCACTCTCGACGCCGGGAATGCCGACAAGGACGTTGAGGATCTTGCTGATGGCGAGGATCTGCACCGAGGTCCAGAAGATGAGGGTGGGGAGGGAGAGAAGAGAGGCGACAAGTGCCCCTTTCGACCCGTACCGCAGGTAATACATCTCGCCGAGGGACGCGATCTTCATCTTCCGCAGGATCGTCACGAAGAATATTGCCATCAGCAGGAGCGTGATGCCCGAGGCCCACGGGTCCGCGATGGTGGCGAGCATGTGGCCTCCATAGGCCGCACCGGCACCCCCGAGAAGAGTGCCGCCGCCCCAGAACGTGGCAAAAAGTGTCCCCCCGATAAGAACAGGGCCCACGTTTCTGTTGGCGACCAGGTACCCCTTGGACGTCTCGACGCCTCCGCGGCGCTGGACAATAAAGCCGATGGCCAGCATTGCGGCGAGGTACAGCAGAATAATCAGGACTTCTATGGTCATCTGGTAACTATCATAGGTTTTCCTCAGGTGTTTTGAGAATTTCGGAATGAACCGCGGGGGAATTCTCCAGAATCCCCGGATAAATTGGGATTTTTCTGGCCGACGGGGGATTGTGGGGTCTGCGAAGAGTGACGCGGGGAGACGCGGCATGGGGCCGGGGGAGTGCCGAATGCGCACAAAAGGTACTCCGCCGCGGCCCCTGCGGCCCTGATGATGCCGTTGAGGGGAAGGGTGCCCGCACTCCCGATGGGGACGGCGTCAGGATAAACCCGGGAGGGGTGGGGTGTGTGACCACACAAAACAATTCCCCTGTTGGGTTCTGTGGCGGATGGCGTCATCCGGGAAAGGTACAGTACATCTGCTCTCCGAATAGAAGTGGCGGATACGTGCCGCGGGACGGTGGCCGGGAACGTCAGGACGAACTCAGAAAGAAGACCCGGGTGTGCGCTCGATGTACCCGATACCCTGTCCAATGAAAAAAGCAGCGAAATATCGGGCAAATATATACGCCCGGAGGTCACAGTCTACCATTATGACAAAACAGGGCGAACAGAAGACAAAAGGGCACAAGGCAACGGAAGGTCAGGGCGCCCCATCACCGGCAAAGTCAAAGGCCGAAGAGACCCTCTCAAAGGAGAAGATTGACTCGCTCAAGGACAAATACGCCGCAAAAATGAAGAAAGGGAAAAAGCACTGACATTTATCTGAACCGTATCAGAAAATGAGGCTGGTTCTGGCATAAGCCTCCCCCTGCTCCCGGAGACGGTACTGCGCATACGCTGTCCCGAGCAGGACAAATGCCGGACTGGAGAAGGTTTCCGGGCAGGTTCAGATCCAGATCCGGTTACGTATTTTTTAGAATCGATCCTTTTTTGGCACCCGATTATGTATTCAACAAGAAAATATATACACTTCAACACCATAGGACACATTATGAAAGGTCAGGGCAGTCCAAAGGGTAAGAGCCCTAAGGCGGAAAGTGCTGATGTGAAATCGCCGGCAGGAGCCGAAGAGACAGCGCCTGTGATCAAGAACGCTCCCATGACGTCAAAAGAAAAGATCGCTGCTAACAAAAAGAATAAGAGACGAAACTAAGCGGTAAGAGAGTGTTGCAGGGTATCACAGGCCCTGAAAATCTAAACTTCTTTTTAATAAGTATATGGTACTGTAATATACGATCGCAATTGTATGCTTCAAGGCTACAAGTATCGAATGTATCCTTCTCTGGAGCAGGTTACGCTCCTCATGAAGCACATCCATGCTTGCCGGTTTGTGTACAATAATTCTCTGGAACAGAAGATCCG
>NZ_JAQVNX010000104.1 GCF_028702905.1 Methanofollis sp. | reverse complement strand
CGCCCATAGAATCGGGGATTTTCGATCACCGCACCGTCACTATCGACTGCAAACGAGTTCAGACCGACATCGATCCCAACAGACTGTCCTTCACGCTTTGACCCGGAAGCATCCTGCTCTGCCTGAACGATCACGTACCATCTATCACCAGAACGGGTGATCAGGACACCTTTCACCTTCCCGGCATATGGTCGGTGCATCGTGAACAGAAGTGTTCCGATCTTTGAGAATGTAACCGTGCTCTGTTCACGGTCGATCTTGAACCCGGACTGGTTGTAGTTGAGCGTCCGGTATCGGAATGCGCTCTTGAACCTGAGTTTGCCGATCTTTCGACCTCTCTGCTTTATCTGCGAGAGTGCAGCGATGTTGCTCCAGAGAGTATAGTTCACCATCTGGAGCACTTTGGAGTACACGTCCTTCAGAGACGGATTATCGTCTTTCAGCGTGACGATCCGTGCCTGCATTCCTCGCATTGTCGGAGTGTTCCCGCCCTCCCGTGCTGTGTTGCATTCTTCGAGGAGTTTGTTGTAGAGCCACCTACAGGTATCGAGTGTCTCGTGCAATCGTGTTTCCACGGTTGCATCTGGATATGCCCGATACTTGTAGGAAATGATCATTCACTTCTCCATTTGAGAATCGACATACTCTTTCAGGGCGTCAAGGCTTACCTGTCCAGATGTTGCGAGGAAATATGACGGAGACCAGAAGGAATCTCCCCATAGCAAATTCTTTGTTGCAGGGAACTCCTGCCGCAGTCTCCGCGCTGACACTCCCTTAATCACATTGACAACATTGACAAGGTTGGTTTTCGGAGTCGCCTTGAAGAGAAGATGATAGTGATCTTCGGCGGGTTCATGAGCAACAACGTCTATACCCAATTCGTCAGATAGGTTCCACACAATATCTTTCAGACGTTCCCGGATCTCGTCAGAATACAACGCTTTCCGGCGATACTTCACTACTATCACTAGATGATAGTAGAGAGCAAAGACTGAATGCGCAGATCTATCGAGTTTATACTTCATATTGGGTGCACCACAATATAATACCCAAAAAGATATATCTATCGCAGGGAAGAAGGGCGGCTCCGCTTTCATCCCCGGCCTGAAGACAGGGGACTTCCCGCTCCGTCCCCTTCACCACCGCAAGTTAAAACGATCACCGCATTGACGTCACATCCTTCATGGATGTGTGAATTGAAATTGCAGGGCCTTGCGACCGAGTGCGGAAAGACCGTCGCACCCTTCGCGGGTGCGTGGATTGAAACTCATCGGGAGATCGGTCTGTCGATCTCTATCCTGGTCGCACCCTTCGCGGGTGCGTGGACGAAATCACTGTCGGTCATCTCTTTAGGGGAGTGCCGGTGAGGGTATCAGGAGGGTGATCACCGGATTTTACTATTTTTCACCTGTATTGGTGCCTCAATTCTGTTCCTTCTTATCACATCACCGACTCCCGGTGTTGCCTGAGCATATTGCATATGGGGAATATTATATATCCTCTCGATATCTTCACCATGGACTCTCATATCGGTACCGGGCCGCCCGGACCGAAAGCCCGCGACGCTGCCGGGATCGATACCGGCCCTGCCATCCCCAACGCGGCGATGGAGGGCCTCTGAGAGGTGAAGATGATGAAACAGAAGATTACCTATGTATCCCTTGAATCGGACGAGAGCATGCACCAGTTCTACGATGCGGCGCTTGCTGAGGTCGAACGCACCCTCGGCCATCGCCACCCGCTCTATATCGGGGGCAAGGAGTTCGCCCCTGTCGACGAGTTCGTGGTGCGCTCGCCCATCGACCGGGACATCGTGATCGGCCACTTTCAGAAGGCAGGAAAAAACGAGGCCGAAGCCGCGATCAGGGTCGCGAAAGGGGCCTTCCCGGCATGGAGCCGGACCGATCCCGAGGAGCGTGTCGAGACCATCGGGCGCGTTGCCGACATTCTGGAGGGGGAGATCTTCGCCCTTGCGGCCCTGATCACCCTCGAATCCGGGAAGACGCGGACCGAGGCCCTCGCCGAGGTCGGCGAGGCGATCGACATGATCCGGTACCACTGTCTGGTCTACGACAGGGCCAACAGTTTCGTCTTCAGGATGACACCCGAGGTGCGGGGCGGCATGAACTACAGCGTGATGAGGCCCCACGGCGTCTGGGCCGTCATATCCCCCTTCAACTTCCCGCTCGACCTTGCGACCGGGATGGCGTCTGCGGCCCTGCTCACCGGGAACACCATCGTCATGAAACCGTCGAGCGCCGCGCCTCTCTCCTGCATCAGGCTGTACGAGGCATTCGAGGCGGCGGGCGTCCCGCCGGGCGCCGTCAACCTCGTCACCGGGCCGGGCGCCACCTTCGGCGAGGTCGTCACCACCCACCCCGACGTCGACGGCATCGCCTTCACCGGGTCGCACGAGGCCGGGATGTGGCTCCAGCGCGCTTTTGCCGTAAAGCAGCACTACCCGAAACCCGTGATCACCGAGATGGGGGGCAAGAACCCCTGCATCGTCACGGACAAGGCCGACCTTGAGAAGGCCGCCGGGGGAGTGGTGCGGGCCGCCTTCGGTTATGGCGGGCAGAAGTGCAGTTCCACGTCGCGTCTCTATATCCAGGAGAGCGTGGTCGAGGAGTTCGGCCGGGCGCTGATCAGGCGGACGGCAGACCTGGTGGTCGGCGACCCGCGGCGGCGGGACACTTTCTTCGGGCCGCTCATCTCGGCGCATGCCCTGCAGACCTACGAGGACGCCGTCGCCCTCTGCCGGCAGGACGGCGGGCATATCCTCACCGGCGGGGAGGTGCTCCGCGACGGCGACCTGGCCCGGGGCTATTATGTGCGCCCGACCATCGCCGCCGGCCTCCCGCAGGACCACCCTCTGATGAAAAAAGAACTCTTCGTGCCCTTCCTCTGCGCCCGCACCTTCACGACGCTGGAGGAAGCCCTCGTCCTCGCCAATGACACGGAGTACGGCCTGACAGCCGGCATCTTCTCCGAAGACGAGGACGAGGTGAGGTACTTCTTCGACACCATCCGTGCGGGCGTCTGCTATGCGAACAGAGAGGGCGGGGCGACGACCGGCGCCTGGCCGGGGTACCAGTCCTTCGGCGGGTGGATGGCGAGCGGGTCGACCGGCAAAGGGGTGGGAGGGCCGTACTATCTCCTCTCCTTCCTCAGGGAGCAGGCACGGACCTCCCTCTGACCCAACCTTTTTCCCCTCTCCCTGCCCATTCCCGGTCATGGCAGGTCCTGACAGGCGCTGGTTTCTTCCCGACCTCGACGAGGCGGTGCGATGGTGCGAAGAGAGGAATCGTCAGGGCATCAGCTGCAGCATCAGCCCCCTCGGCGAGTACGTGCAGGACCGTGACGCCTCCCGGGACGCAGGATCAGAGTGCCGCGCCGCTGTCAGGGCCGTCGAGGCGCACGCGCTCGACGCCTCGGTCGCGGTGAAACTCTCCGCGCTGGGTGCGGTCTTCGACCGGGACGGGTGCACGGCGCACCTGGGACGCATCATGGCCGAAGGGAAGAGGCGGGGAGTCGGGGTTGAGATCGACATGGAAGGGCGAAACCTTGTCGATTTCACCCTTGCAGCGGCAGGCCGCGTTGCCGGGGAGGGGCACGCGGTGACGCTGGCCGTCCAGGCCTATCTCCAGAGGGCCGCCGGAGACCTCCGGGCGATGGAGGGGGCCGGGATCAGGCCGCGGCTCGTCAAGGGGGCATACCTCGGCGACACCCGCGACTTCGGCCTGATCCAGAGGCAGTTCCGCGCCATCGCCGCCTCACTCCTCTCCTCCCGCACGCCCTTCTCGGTGGGGACCCATGACCCCGACCTGGTGGCGTGGCTGACCGCACATGCGGAGAGCCGCGACCTGGTGGAGTTCGGCTTTCTGATGGGCCTTGCCGACCAGACCAAGACGGCGATGGCCGCGGACGGCTGGAAGGTCTCCGAGTACGTGCCGTACGGTCGGAGGGGATCGATATATGAGGCGCGGCGGGTGCAGTACCTCGACCGCCTCCGCGACCTCGGCCGATCGCCCCTCCCCTGATTCACCACCATTGCGTCTGTGCCAGGGGCGCGATGAGGGAGGGGTCGTCGTTTGCCGGGTCATTGACCCTGCCCCCCACCGGGGCCGAGGTCATCGTCTCTGCCGGGACGGGCACGAGGAGTCCGGCCGGGTCGTCCCCGGCAAGCCATGCCGCCTCCCTCTCCTGCCCGAGGACTGCGGGCATGCGGGAGTGGACCTGCGCCGCGAGCATGTTCGCGTCCGTCGTGACGATGACGAAAGAACCCCGATCGTACAGCCCTGCGAAGGCAAAGAGGGGTTCCTCTTTCAGGGTGAAATAAAAGGGCCTCTTCAGGGCGTCCCATTCGTAGAAACCGGTGGCCGGGACAAGGCACCGCCCGCCGTCGAGGAGGCGGGCGAAGACCGGCCTTTCCGCGAGGTCCTCGGCGCGGGCATTGACGATCAGGGGCGTGCCCGGAAACCCCCAGCGGGCGGGGAGGATACGCCGCTTCCCGTCCCCCGCAACGATGGGGAGGACCTGGCCGGGTGCGGCATTGTAGCGCGGTCTTTTGAGGAGATCCTCCCCCTCCGCGTCAAAACGCACGCTGATCCTCTCGGGCGCGGCGATGGTAAAGCGTCCGCACATGGCCGGGTATCGGCGCCTCCTGTACTTAGTCTCTCTGCCCGCGGCAGGGTGCGGTCACTCCCTCCGTCCGACCGACTCCCCGACCCATGCAAGGTAGTCGGCATGGCCGCCGACGACCGGGAGGGCGATGATCTCAGGGACGGCGTACGGGTGGGCCCCCCCGATCGTCTCTGTCAGGCTTTCGAGAAGTTCGCCTGTCGTCTTGATCACCATCAACTCTTCCCTCTCATGCTGGATCTCTCCCTCCCAGCGGTAGATGGAGCCGACCCCCATGATGTTCACGCATGCGGCAAGGCCCTTCCTGACGATAAGGTCGGCGATCCTCTCGGCGTCCCTCGTCGGGGCGGTGCAGAGGACGACGATGGTCTTTCCCTCCATTCAGACCCACCCCCTCGCGATCATCGCCTCGACGACATTGTGGATGGCGATGGTGTACGCCGCCTGCCTGAGGGTGAAGTTCTTCTTCTGTGCGGTCTCGTGGACCGCGTGATAGGTGGAGGTCATCATTGTCTTCAATCTCCGGTCCACGTCTGCGGCATTCCAGTGGTCCATGTTGAGGTTCTGGACCATTTCGTAGTAGGAGACCACGGCCCCGCCGGCGTTGCAGAGGAGGTCGGGGACGATCACGGTCCCCTTCTTCGTGAGAACCGCTTCGGCGTCGTTGGTGACCGGGCCGTTGGCAAACTCCGCGACGATCTTTGCCCTGATCTGCGGTGCATTCTCCGCCGTGATCGTGTTCTCCAGTGCCGCGGGGATGAGGATGTCCACGTCGAGGGCGAGGAGTTCCTCGTTGGTGATCTCCTCGGCGTCGGGGAAGCCACTGACGCTCCCTGTCCTCTCCTTGTGGTCTTCGAGCCTCCTCACCTCAAGGCCGTTCCTGTTCAGGACACCGCCTTTGCTGTCGCTCACCGCGACCACCCGCGCCCCGGCGAGGTACTGGCCGAGAACGGCCGCATGGGTGCCGACGTTCCCGAAGCCCTGGATCGCCACGGTCGCCCCGCGGAGGTCGATGCCCGCGTCCTCTGCCGCCTCGGCGACGACGTACCACCCGCCCCGCGCCGTGGCGTCTTCCCGCCCCTCTGACCCGCCGACGGAGAGGGGTTTGCCGGTGATCACCCCGAAGGTCGTCCTCCCCACGATCCGCGAGTACTCGTCCATCATCCAGGCCATGACCTTTGGGCTGGTGTAGACGTCAGGGGCCGGGATGTCGGTGTGCGGCCCGATGATCCGGGAGACGCCCATGATATACCCCCGGCTCAGCCGTTCGAGTTCGCCCTCCGAGAGTTCCTTCGGGTTGCAGACGATCCCCCCCTTCGCGCCGCCGAGAGGGAGACCGAAAAGGGCGCATTTCCATGCCATCAGTGCCGCAAGGCCACGGATCGTGTCGATCGTCTCGTCGGGGTGGAAGCGTATCCCCCCTTTTGTCGGCCCGCGTGCGTCGTTGTACTGGATCCTGAATGCCTGGAATGTCCTGATCCGGCCGGTGTCCATCCTGACCGGGATGGAGAAGTTGAACTCCCGCATCGGCGTCTTCAGGATCGCCTCGATATCCGGGGCAAGGCTGAGGTCATATGCGCACTGGCAGATGTGTCCCTTGACAGTCTCAAAGAGGTTGATCTCGGTCATGAAAACACACCTGCATTCCCCTGTGACCTCATAAACCTGTGGGCGGCGGGCGGGGGAATCCCCGGTGGAGGCCGGCCTTTTCGGCTTCTCTGAGGGCTTCGTCGTACTCGGACGCGGTGATGCGGCGGCCGAGGCCTTCGGGGAGGCCGCGCCCGCCCTCTGCGGCGTGCCATTCCGGCCGATACTGGGCCATGACGTTCACGTAACTCTCTTTCGAGACCTCCTGCGCGATGAAGCGGAAGACCTCGCGGCTCCCGGCAAGGCCGTCAGGGAGGACGAGGTGGCGGATGATCAGGCCGCGGACGGCGATCCCCTCCTCGTCAACGACGAGGTCGCCGACCTGCTCGTGCATCTCCAGGATCGCCTCCTGCATGTACCGGGTGTAGTGCGGGGCATGGGAGAGTCTGCGTGCGGTCTCGTCGTCGCCGTACTTGGCGTCCGGCATGTAGATGTCCACGATGCCGTCGAGGAGGCGTAGGGTCGAGGCGCAGTCGTAGCCCCCGGTGTTGTAGACGAGGGGGAGGGCGAGGCCCTGCCCCGCGGCGGTCTGGAGCGCCGCGATGATCTGGGGGACGAAGTGGGTCGGGGAGACGAGGTTGATGTTGTGGCAGCCGTCGTCCTGGAGGGCGAGCATGATCCTGGCGAGTTTGTCGCAGGTGATCTCCCGCCCGGCGCCGCACTGGCTGATCTCGTAGTTCTGGCAAAATTCACACCGCATCGTGCAATTGGAAAAAAAGATCGTCCCTGACCCATGTCTCCCCACGAGTTCGGGCTCCTCGCCGAAGTGCGGGCCGAAACTCGCAAGCTTCGGGAGGCTCCCGCTCCGGCAGAAGCCCGTCTCCCCGTGCAGGCGGTCCACCCGGCACTGCCGCGGGCAGAGGGTGCAGGAGGAGAGGCGTTCCCATGCCTCCCCGGCACGCCGGGCGAGTTCCCCTGTCTGCAGGAGATCGAGATATGACGGCGCTCTCCGTCCCATGACCAATTATGTGACGACGAAATCGCCCCGCA
>NZ_JAQVNX010000103.1 GCF_028702905.1 Methanofollis sp. | reverse complement strand
GAACGTGATCGGCGGCTGCGAAGAGACGACGACCGGCATCCACCGCCTCCGCTCGATGGCGGCCGAAGGCGCGCTGAAGTTCCCGGTGGTCGCGGTGAACGACACCCCGATGAAACGCCACTTCGACAATGTCCACGGCACAGGCGAGAGTTCGCTCTCCGCGATCATGGCGACCACAAACTGCCTCCTTGCCGGCAAGTTTCTGGTCGTGGCAGGCTACGGCTTCTGCGGCGGCGGCGTGGCGCGGAAGGCCCGCGGCCTTGGCGCACGCGTGATCGTCACCGAGGTGGACCCGCGCCGCGCCCTTGAAGCGCACATGGACGGCTTCACCGTGATGCCGATGGACGAGGCGGCGAAGTTCGGCGAGATCTTCATCACGACGACGGGGAACACCTCGATCCTCACGGAGCGCCACTTCGGCACGATGCAGGACGGTGCGATCCTCTCCAATGCAGGCCACTTCAATGTCGAGATTGATGTTGCATGGCTGGAAGCCCACGCGGACAGGATCGAGCGCCGCGACGGCATCGACACCTATGTCTTCGGCGAGAAGAAGATCCATGTCCTTGCCGAGGGCCGCCTGGTGAACCTGGCGACACCGAAGGGCATGGGCCACCCGATCGAGGTCATGGACCTCTCCTTCGCCCTCCAGGCCCTCTCCGCCCGGTACATGGCCGAGCACGGGAAGGACCTCTCTCCGGGCGTCTACGATGTCCCGAACGTCATCGACGAGGAAGTCGCGGAGAGGAAGCTCGCCTCCCTGGGGATCGCGATCGACGTCCTCACCGACGAGCAGAAGCACTACATGTCCGCGTGGAATATCGGGACATAATAACTCTTTTTTTGGCTCTGGTGCACCGCTCATGAAACGACGTTTCAGGCGGTTCTTTGAAAGTTACCCAGGTGGTTTTCAGGGTACATCCTCATACTGAGGGTATCCCCCGATCCCGGATCGGGACGATTTCCAGCCCCTTTCCCTCCCCCTCCCCGGCACCGGGAGGGGGCCGGGAGAGGAAGACATTACCTGCAATCATATCTGCGGCCTGAGGGCGTTGAGTCCTGCCGGATTTCATTCTGTTCTGCCCCCGGACCCCGGTATGCCCGGATCGCCGGATCTCCCCGGTATGGCCCTGAACGGGAGATGGGATCCCCTGTTTGGGGGCAGATCCGGGCGTATTTGACCCGGGCCGTGCCCCGAGGGGCCACGCCCCCCTGACCTGCAGGCACCACGCGGATAGGATCCGGGGGATTTCTCCCGGGCCCCTCCCCCACCCCACAACACCTATATCCCCTGCCGCCGAAGACCCGCCCATGCCTTTTGTCACGCGGGCCAGGAACTTCATGTTCGACCAGGGTGTCCTCTGCTCCAGCAGGTATTGCACTCTGATGGTCGAGACAGTCAGGTACCTCCTCGACCACGCGGTCGGCCTGGAGCGCGCGGTGCCGACGGCCGAGCTCCTCGCCCACCTCCTCGCCGAAGGCTATGAGATCAGCCACGAGGAGTGGAAGAAAGAAGTGCTCCAACCACTGGAGCAGCAGGGGGTCTTCTTCGGTGTGACCAGCTCGGACAGGATGTTTCTCATCGCCGCGCCCGGCGATGCACAGGCGACGCTCACCTATTATCAGAGCAGGATCCAGGAGCAGACGCAGAGGATGGCCGTCCTGAAGAGATTGCTCGACGAGGCCGGGTGGAGCAAAAAGATCCCGTACAACTGAACTGCCCGGGAAACTGTTATCCCCATTCCCGGCGACCGCGTGAGGCATGGTGCCCTGCGCCAGCCCTCTCGCGGCGGCAGGGATCCCGGCATGGTCGTCCTCCTCTCCGAGTCCGTTTGTCGTCTGGATACTTGTTTGTAGCATGCCTTCATCCCCTGGGGGTGCCCCCTCATCCGGTGTGCGGCGTCTCTGATCCATGCTTTCGGCCCATCCGCAGCAGGGCCTTTCTCCCCGTCCAATGCATGTTTCGACAATTATATTTCCCATGGATTTTTATATCTCCGATAACTTTAATCAGATATCAAGGGATCCATAGGGCGGCATTGAGGTGCTTGGAGGATGAGATCCGATACGTCGGAGCGAAACATATGTGGTGCAGATTCGAGACTCCGTCGGATCGGTGATGCCTTTGGCGACGCGATCGTCGTTCTCAGGCCTGACAACACCATATGCTACTGGAACCCGGCGGCTGCATCTCTCTTTGATTATTCTGCAGACGAAATTCTGGAAAAAAATATTTCGACGATCTTTCCGGGACAGCAGAGGGCATGGGCCCGGAAAATCTCGGACGGGTCTGCCCTCACGCTGGAAGCGGAGGGCCTCTGCAAGGACGGCACCCGGATTCCCCTTGTGATCACGGTGTCATGGCTGGAAAGTGAGACCCGGCCTCTGGTTCTGATGGTGATCGAAGATCGTTCTCACGAGAAGGAAGTGGAGGAGCGGGAGTGCCAGCACCTTCGGGATCTCCAGTTCCTCTCCGCCGCTTCGATGCATTTTGTCGAGTTCAAAGAGGACGAAATCTATGACTATATCGGAGAGGAGATCCGGACACAGGTACCTTGTTCGGTTGTCGTCATCGCCTCCTATGACGCGGCATCGAACAGGTACACGGTTCGTACCATCTCCGGTGATGGTATGGTCCTCGGGAAAATCATGAAGATATTGAGGGAATGGATCTATGACATGAGATTCCCGTCGCGCTCCGCGATCGAGTCCGGACAGATCCCGGGCACCTTCCAGAAACTGGGCAATGACATCCATTACCTCACCTCGGGAAATATCCCTGAATCCGTATGCCGCCTTATCGAGAAGGTCTATCCCATCAAGTGCATCTATACAATGAGTATCGCCAGAAATGGACGCCTCTTCGGAAATGTCTCCGTCGTTGTCACCGAAGAGGTGGCCCCCGAGAGGCTTGACGTGCTCCAGACCTTTGTCAATCTGGCAGCGGTCGCGTTCCACCGAAAACACGCCGAAGAAACTGTTTTAGAGGAAAAAGAGCGGCTTTCCGTAACTCTAGCGTCCATCGGGGATGGGGTCATCGCCACCGACACCGATGGTCGGATCGTCCTGATCAACAGTGTTGCCGCGAGTCTCACCGGATGGACGGAGACGGAAGCTATCGCCCGCCCACTTGGTGATGTCCTTCGTCTCGCCGATCCCTCCACGCACTCTCCCCTCCCCTCGCCTGTCCCGTGCCGGGAGGGCGACCCCGTCGAGTGCCTCCTCCTCTCACGATCTGGATCAGGATGTCCGGTATCCTACAGCAGTGCGCCTATCAGGGGCGGTGCCGATCGGATCTTCGGCAACGTGCTGATTATCAGGGACATCACCCTCGGAAAGAAGATCGAGGAGGAGCGGATGAAGGCAGAGAAACTCGGGTCTCTGGGGGTGCTCGCCGGAGGGATCTCCCATGACTTCAACAACATCCTCACCGCAATCCTCGGCAACATCACTCTCGCAAAAGGCGACCTTGCGCCAGGTACATTTGCCTTTGAGCGTATTAATGAAGCGGAGAGAGGGATCGAAAGGGCGAAGGAGATCACCGCCCAACTCCTCGCCTTCTCTACGGGCGGAGCCCCTGTCCGGTCCCTCACAGCCCTCCCTGGTTATATCGGAGATGTCGTGGAATCCACCCTGAGCGGATCAAATGTCAGATGTGTTCTCTCTTTTGATGATGATCTCAGGCCCGTGCACATCGATACCAGACAGTTTTCCAGTGTGATCAGGAACCTGGTGGTCAATGCCGTACAGGCGATGCCGGGCGGCGGCCTGATCAGGATCAGGGCGGAGAATGTCGTGCTGCCTGAGGGGAACGCGGCTATGCTGCCTGAGGGGGACTATGTCAGGATCCGGGTGGAGGATGAGGGGCCGGGCATCCCTCCTGATCTGCTGTCCGGGATCTTCGACCCCTATGTGGCCATGAAGAAAGGGGGGGATGGTCTGGGCCTTGCCGCCGCCCGTACGATCATTCAAAATCATGGCGGCCGGATCACGGCAGAGTCCCCCCGAGGTGGGGGAGCTGTTTTTGTCATTCTTCTCCCTCCCGCGGGGTACCTCGACCCGGGCGGCGAGGAGAGTGGTTTCGATGCTGGTACACGTCCGGCAGGGCCGGGGAGGATCCTCCTGATGGACGACGACGATGGGATTCTGGAGGTGGCCGGCATATTGATACAGCGTCTTGGATATGGTGTTGTCACTGCATCCTGCGGCGAGGAGGTGGTCGAATGTTACCGACATGCAATGGCCGGAGGCCGCCCCTTCGATGCTGTCATTCTCGACCTCACCGTTCCGAAGGGGATGGGCGGCGTCGAGACTGTTGGAGTGCTCCGGACCATGGACTCCCGGGTGCGGGCGATCGTTTCCAGCGGGTACTCAGCAAAACCCGTCATGGCCGAGTATGAAAAATATGGGTTCTGTGCCGTCCTTAGAAAACCGTACACCGGAGCGGAACTTGCAGACGTGCTGAATAGAGCAATACATCCTGATGAGAAGATAAACGGTCATACGGGTCTGTCGTCCCGCACGCAGTAGAGATACTCCTGGGCCCACCCGGCGTACCTGCCGAAGTGCTCCCATGCAAAGTCCCTGATCTCCCTGTACTCCTTTGCGGTCATCGCCCCCTCCTCTCTGAGGTGGGGGAGGTACGAGCGGCGCATGATCCGGCGTATCCACACGTCCACAGGGAAGGCCTCGTACTTCTGGAAGGCGAAGAGGAGGATGCAGTCCGCGGCCTTCGGGCCCACGCCCGGGAAACGGAGGAGTTCCTTCCTCGCATCCTCGTATGGGAGGGCGGCTGTCCTCTCCGCCCAGGTGGGGTCTTCGACGCACATCGCCGCGGTCCGGCAGACGTACGGCGCCCGGTAGCCCATCACGCACCCTTCCCGCAGGGAGGACTCGGTCGATGACGCCAGTTCATCGGCCGTCGGGAAGGCATGGCCGCCGCCCGGGAGGGGCCGGCCGTAGCCCTCGGCAAGCAGCCGCACCCTTTTCCTGATCACCGGGATGTTCGCATTCGTGGCGCAGATGTACGAGATCAGGGTCTCGAAGGGCTCCTGCCGCAGGAGGCGCAGGCCCAGGCAACGGTCGATGGCCGCGTGGACCACGGGGTCGCGGTCGACCGAGGCGAGGATGCCGGGGAGGTCGAGGTCCAGGGCAAGGTACCGCCTGACAAAACTCTCGTCCGCGCCGCGGAAGGAGAGCAGAGATCCGTCCTGCCTGATCCGGATCCCACGGCCGCCCGCGACACCGTGCCACCACCCGTCCTCGGTCTTCTCCCACCTGAAGGCCTGACCGCAGCCCAGGGTGGCGTCGAGGTCGAAGGGCTCGTCCCTGCCCAGAGCGATCCTGCAGATCTCTGTCATCCGAAAAAAAGAGGTTTATTCATTCTGTTCGCATGAACAGCCCGAGTAGATGCGGGACTGCACGTCCTTGCCGAGCTTCCCGATCGCGTCCGAACGGCAGCGGGCGCAGTGGCGCATCTGTTTGATATAGGGGGCGCAGGAGTCCTGCATCGCCTTCTTCTCCGCCGGCGTCGGCGGGGTGATCCCGGCGAACTTGTACTGCGGGATCAGGGGGATCAGGTTGAAGGAGAACGCGCCCATCTCCCCGGCCTTCTGTGCGATCTCGACGATGTGCTCGTCGTTGACCCCTGGTATATAGACCGTGTTCACCTTCACGAACATCTTCCTCTCCACGGCCATCCTGATCCCTTCGAGCTGGTTTTTCAGGAGGACCTCGGCCGCCTCGCGGCCGGTGTAGCGCGTGCCGTGGTAGTCGACGAAGGAGTAGATCTTCTCGCCGATCGCGGGGTCGACGGCATTGAGGGTGACGGTCACGTTGCCGACATCATACTTCGCAAGCTTGTCGATCTTCTCGGGGAGGAGGAGGCCGTTTGTGGAGATGCACATGATCAGGTGGGGGAAGGCCTCGTGGATAAGGCGGAGAGTCTCGAAGGTCTCCTCGTTTGCGAGGGGTTCGCCTGGCCCCGCGATCCCGATCACCTTCACGTACGGAAACTCCCCCATCACCTTTGTGACCAGGTCCACTGCCTCCTCTGGCTTCACCACGCGGGAGGTCACGCCGGGCCTGCTCTCGTTCACGCAGTCGAAGTCACGCACGCAGTAGTTGCACTGGATATTGCACTGCGGTGCGACCGGCAGGTGGCAGCGCCCGAAGGTGTGGCAGGCGGTGTCCGAGTAACAGGGGTGCTCCTGGATCTTCCGCAGCTGCTCGGGGTCGTAGGGCACCTCCTGGTCCCCGACTTTCGCTTTCCGGTATGCTTCGTCGGCCATAACAAACAACACAGTATAGTCATCACCTCGCTATATTACCATTCGGGTCGTGGCCCACGGGAGAACGCTTATATTGCGCCCGGCCGATTCTCGTCCATGGACACGAAGTTATCCATCCTCCTTGCCCTCTGCTTTCTTGCCGTCTCCCTCGCGGCCGGGTGCGCCACCGTGCCGGCCGACAGGCAGACCCCGGCGCCGACGACGGTCGTGACGGCGACGCCGACCCTCCCGCCGGTGGAAAGCCCGGTGCTCGTCGTCGACCCCCGCCTCTCTGAAATGAAGATCGATCTTTCTGCCGTGGAGAGGAGCGACGGCTCTGGCGTCACTCTCAAACTCGCCACAGACCCGGCGGGTGCGGCGATCGCACGGGACGGCGTCGACGTCCTTGCCACATTCTTTGCCTATAACACCGCAGAAAAATCCGGCTTTGTCCCTTCGTCGGCAAACGAGGTACGAAAGGCAGGCATCCCGTACAAGACCGTCTTCTTCTCCGTCTATGACGCCCCGGTCCGGGTGCAGGCAGAACTGCCCCGAGAGTCCGAACAGAAGAACCTGCAGGTCGGGGAGGCGTATGTCTATGGTGCGGTCGTCATGGTGAGGGACTAAAAAGAGGGGTTTTTTCAGGTGTCGCAGTTCGGGGTCTTCGGATTCCTCTCCTGGACCGCCACCCTTCCCTTCGGGGTGATGGCGATCGAGGTGAATGTATAGGGGTCTGACGATGCGCGGAGATGGACCTCGATCACGCCCTCTCTCTGGAGTTCCCGCACCGCCATGCTCACCTCGGCCGGCGCAAGGCCGGTCATCTGGGAGAGTTCTTTGCCGGAATACTGGCGCATTTTGCTCCCGGCAAGGGCATACAGGATATTTTCTGCATTTTTGCTGATCTTTTCCATGGTTCTCCTCTGTGGGATCAGGATGCTCTCAGTAGAGCCCCTTATATGATAAAACCTTCGTATTTCCTGGAATCGCCCCTCTACGGGAGCAGTTAAACAGATCTCAGTTCCCGCCCTCGAATATGGCAATGTATATAATGCGGGGGGTCCAGATAGTAAAATTACCATGAAAAAGAGCATCTTTGTGCTTTTTGCAGCAGTCATGATCGTTGCTGCATTTGCATGCGGCTGTACCGGCACCGGGGACGTGACCCCGACGCCGACGGTAACGCCGACCG
>NZ_JAQVNX010000102.1 GCF_028702905.1 Methanofollis sp. | reverse complement strand
GCGGAGAAGGCGAGCACCTCCACCTCTGTCACGCCGTAGGCGGCGAGGGCGCCGAGTTCGTGCGGCCGGACCGCGTGGAGGGAGGGGAGGATCATCTCCGACTCCCCGATGTCCTCGCCGACAGGCCGCACATGCTGCCACGGGGCCGCCGGTTTCCGGATCGTCCAGGTGCCTTCGCCGAGCCAGACGTCCTCGATCATGACGACCGCGTCGTATTCGGGCGGCACCAGGTTGCCGGTGTTCACCCGCACGGCGTCGGGGAGGACGACTGGCCTGGTCTCGGAGGCCCCCCGCGTCTCCGCGCTGCGGACGGCGATCCCGTCCATCGCCGAGATGTGCATGCCTGGCACGGAGAAGCGGGCATAGATCGGTCCCGAGGTCACCCGGCCCGCCGCCTCTTCGAGGGGCACGGTCTCGGTCCGCGGCTTTCTGCTGCCAAACCTCTCCCTGATGATCCCGAGGGCCCGGTCGAGGGAGACGAGGTCCAGGTACCTCTTCACCACAGGACCGCCTCCACCTCGTCGCCCTCTTCAAGGCCTTCCCGCCCTGCCGGGACGACGACGAGACCGTCGCTCTTCACC
Organism: Methanofollis sp.; assembly: GCF_028702905.1. Classification (NCBI taxonomy): domain Archaea; kingdom Methanobacteriati; phylum Methanobacteriota; class Methanomicrobia; order Methanomicrobiales; family Methanomicrobiaceae; genus Methanofollis; species Methanofollis sp. Next base: position 6,957 of record NZ_JAQVNX010000102.1, on the reverse strand, counting down.
AGGGTGTTCAGGAGGCCGGACTTCCCGAAGACCGGTGTTGCCACGCCGTCCGCCACACGGACGCGGACATAGTCCTCCCGCCCCTTTGCCGAGGGGATGTTCGCGGCGAGCCGCGCCCGCACCCGGCGCACGGGCACGGCCGCGCCCGAGAGCGCCGCGAACAGGTGGCCGACCACCGCCACGAGGACGACATAGGCCGAGCCCGGGTGGCCGGGCAACCCGATCACCGGCGTCTCCCCGACCTTCCCGATGATCGTCGGCTTCCCCGGCGATATGGCGATCCCGTGGACGAGCACCTCGCCGAGTTCGCCGATCACACGGGCGGTCATGTCCCGCATGTCCTTCGAACTCCCGCCCGAGATCAGGACGCAGTTGCACTCCGCGACCGCCTGCTCGAGGACCGGCCTGAGGAGCGCGGGGTCGTCCCTGACAATCCCGTACAGCACGGGCACGCACCCGTGCTCCCGCACGAAACCCGCGCACAGGTAGGCGTTGGCGTCCCGCACCTGTCCGGGCGCGAGGTCGGCCTCCACAGGCACCACCTCGTTTCCCGTCGAGATGATCCCGACACGCGGCAGTCCGAGCACCCTGACCGCGGCCACCCCTGCCGAGGCGAGGACGCCGAGATCCTGCGGGGTGAGACGCCGCCCCGCCTTGAGGACGACAGCCCCGGTTGCAAAGTCCTCGTCACGGGAGAGCACGTTCTCTCCGGGCGCGACCGGCCTCTGGACGAGCACCTCGTCCCCCACAGCCTCCGAGTACTCGATCATGGCGACGGCGTCAGCCCCCGCAGGGAGCACCCCGCCTGTCGGGATATACCAGCAGCTGCCCGCGTCCACCGTCCCCGGCGGCGCCCGGCCCATCTCGATCCTCCCCCGCACGGAGAGCATCGCCGGGATCGCCTCCGAGGCGCCGGCCGTGTCCGACGCCTGCACGGCATACCCGTCCACCACCGACCTGTCGAAGCCGGGCAGGTCATGGCCTGCCCTGACGTCGTCGGCAAGCACGCGGTGGAGGGCGTCTTCCAGCCGCACCTCTTCGGTGCCGGCAGGCCGGGCGGTCGAGCGGACGACCTCCACGGCACGGGCGACCGGCACCACATCGAGAAAGAGGCTCATCTGAAGCAACCCAGCTGGCAGGAGCGGATCTTGATCTTCGGGTCGTGGCGGTTGCAATACCGGGCGATGTCCATCTTTGGTATACCGTATTTCTCGCTGATCGCAAACGCCTGCTCGCACCCGATCTCCGTGGTGATCCCGCTCTCGGCGAATGCCTTCTCGATCAGTTCTTTGTCCATGATGAGATGATTACCCGCGGAGGAGATTAGTGTTTCCGGCTTTCGGCCGGGTAAGGCTTTAGCCCCCCGACGAGATACGCTCCTCATGCATATTGCCTTCCTTCACTCGTCCCTCGACCCCGCGGGACGAAACCTTGCCCGCCGGATGGGGGAACTCCTTGCAGAACGGGACGACTGGCCTCTCTGCCGGGCGGCGTCCCTCTCCTTCCACGAGAGCGGAGGGCGTCTCATCTATGCCGAAGGGGCCGACAGGGACCTCGGCGCAGACATCCTTGTCTTCCTTTCCCGGCACTCAAGTTCGCACCCGACGCCGGCCCTCACCGTCCATGTCACCGGCAACTATGGGAACCCGGCCTTCGGCGGAGACGCCCGGACCCTCGCCCCCGCGGCCCCGGCCATGATGCACGCCGTCCTCCGCGGCCTTGCCCGCCATGCCCCGCCCGGCTACCGCGCCAGCTATGAGGCGACCCACCACGGCCCGACGACCCTTGGCATCCCCTCCCTCTTCGTCGAGATCGGGAGCACCGAGACCGAGTGGAACGACCCTGCCGCGGCCGACGCCGCCGTCCGCGCCGTCCTGGAGGCCGTGCCCGGCGACGCGATCCCCCTGGTCGGCTTCGGCGGCACCCATTATGCCGTCCGCCAGACCGAGATCGCGCTCTCCTCGAAGGGGGCCTTCGGCCACATCGCTCCCTCCCGCGAGGTCGCCTGCCTCGACCGCGACCTCGTCGCCGCGATGATCCGGCAGACCGGGGCGGTCGCCGCCTACCTTGACAGAAAAGCGCTTGCAAAAACCGACGCCGACCGTCTCCAGGAGATCCTCGTCGACCTCGGCCTGCCCGTCCTTTCGGAAGGCGAGATCACCGGTATCGGGGACCTCTCCTGGGAGACATACACGGCCGTTCGCGCGGCGGCAGAAGGGATCTCTCCGGGCTGCCGTCTTCATACCGGCACCCTTGCAGGGACGGGCGATCCCGTCGTGGCCACGATACCCGCAGCTCTCGTTTCAGAGGCGGATAAAGCCGACCCGAAGGCATTCAGGGAGGCATTAGATCTCCTTCCCGCGGCATCGGTCGCAGGGGAGCACGGGGAGATCCTCCCGACATTCATCACCTTCGCGAATCAAAGAGAAGAAATAATACATTATTTAATATCCCTGTGTATTAAAATCATAGATGATCGGTGGAGCACTGCAGCTGAAGGGGACGACCTCGTCATCATGAAGGCGAGATTCGACCCCGGTAAGGCCCGGCAGCTCGGGGTTCCGAAAGGCCCGCTCTTCGGACGTCTTTCGAGCGGTCAGCCCGTCGAGGTCGGAGGGCGGACGATCACCCCGACCATGGTCGGTTCCTGCAGTGAAACACGCATCCACATCCCGGGGTTGGAGAGGTATATCGATGAAGTCCATAGTTGAAGAGGCACTATCACGGGCGCGAGACGAGTTTGAGACCGCCGTCCAGCCAGACGACGACCTTGAGGAACTCCTGCGGGATCTCAGGACCGAGATCGTCGTCGTCGGGTGCGGCGGCGGTGGCTCGAACACGATGACCAGGATCGCCGAGGAAGGCGTGGTGGGGGCGCGGCTCATCGCGCTCAACACCGACGCCCAGCACCTGATCCGCACCAAGGCCGACAAGAGGATCCTTATCGGCCGCCAGCGAACGCGCGGCCTCGGCGCCGGTTCCATCCCCCAGATCGGCGAGGAAGCCGCCCTGGAAAACGAGGACCAGATCAAGACGTCCCTGGAGGGTGCCGACATGGTCTTCATCACCACCGGCCTCGGCGGCGGCACCGGCACCGGCTCGGCCCCGATCGTCGCCAAGGCGGCGCACGAAGAGGGCGCACTGACGATCGCCGTTGTCACCCTCCCCTTCACCTCCGAGGGATCTATCAGGTCGGAGAACGCGGAGGCCGGCCTTGAACGCCTGCGCGACGTCGCCGACACCGTGATCGTCGTCCCGAACGACCGTCTCCTCGAAGTCGTCCCGCGCCTGCCCCTCTATGCCGCCTTCAAGGTTGCCGACGAGGTGCTCATGCGGGCGGTGAAGGGGATCACCGAACTGATCACCGTGCCCGGCCTCGTGAACCTGGACTTCGCCGATGTGCGGACCGTGATGGAGCGCGGCGGCGTCGCCATGATCGGCATGGGCGAGTCCGACGCCGAGGACAAGGCTGCCGACTCCGTGAAAAAGGCCCTGAGGTCTCCGCTCCTCGACGTGGACATCTCCGGCGCGACCGCCGCGCTTGTCAACGTCGTCGGCGGCCCCGACATGACGATGGCCGAAGCCGAGGGCGTCGTCCAGGAGGTCTACAACAGGATCGACCCCGGTGCCCGGATCATCTGGGGCGCCCAGGTCGACCCTGATATGCAGGGCAAGGTGCGGACGATGCTCGTCGTCACCGGTGTGAGTTCCCCCCAGATCTACGGGCGGGGCGAGCGCAAGTCTCTTCCCCGCGTGGCGAAAGAATTTGATATAGACTTTCTGAGGTGAGATAGATGGAGATCAATACCGGAACAGCCAGATTAAACTCTCTCTATGAGGAGTATATCCAGAAATACATCCGCGTCCTGAAACTGGCGCGGACGCCGTCCCGTGATGAGTTTACCAAGATCGCCCTTGTTGCGGCAATAGGCGTCTTTGTCATCGGTCTCATCGGGTTTACGATCTATGAGCTGATGCTCGTGCTGCCGCACTGATGTCCATGACCAGCGAAATACTGACCCGGGTATATGCCGTCAAGACGACGGCAAAACAGGAGCGTGCCGTCGCGGACGGGATCTACCGTGCGGTCCTGCACGACCCGTCCTTCAAGGTGAAGGCGGTGGTTGCTCCCGATGAACTGAAAGGCTACGTCCTTATCGAGGCCGATGAGCCCCACGCACGTATCGCCGAACTGATCGAGACAGTGCCGAGCGCCCGGACAGTGGTGCCCGGCGAGACCACTCTTGCAGAGGTCGGCCATTATCTCGTCCCGAAACCGGCTGTTTCCGGTATCGACGAGGGTACGATCGTCGAACTCATTGCCGGACCATTCAAGGGTGAAAAGGCTGTCGTAAAACGGGTCGATACCTCAAAGGAGGAGATCACCGTGGAGCTGTACGATGCCCTGGTGCCGATCCCGATCACCGTGCGCGGCGACAATGTCCGCGTGATCGACCGTGGCGAAGCCTGATCCTCTTCATCTTTTTTCCCGTTCCCTGTGATAGTATTAAGTGCGCACCGGGGAAACCTTAGTCACCCAGGCTCAGTACCCTTCTGGGAAAAGCATGGTGATTGTACTATGGCAGAAACGGTCGAGGTATTAGTACCCGGTGGAAAGGCAACTGCAGGCCCACCTATTGGTCCTGCCCTGGGTCCCCTCGGTATCAACGTGAAAGCGGTCATTGACGAGATCAATAAGAAGACCGCTGAATTCAACGGCATGCAGGTGCCGGTGACGATCGAAGTCGACGAGAAGAAGAACTTCACCGTAACGGTGGGTATTCCTCCGACAACCGCGCTCGTCATGAAGGAAGCTGGTATCGAGAAGGGGTCCGGCGAGCCGTCCACTCAGTTCGTGGGTGATCTGCCGCTCGAGGCCGCTGTCAGAATCGCACGCATGAAGTTCGACGACATGCTCTCCTACCGCCTGAAGTCGGCGGTCAAGGAAGTTGTCGGGACCTGTGTCTCTATCGGTGTGACGGTCGAAGGCCGCAAGCCGAAGGAGATGCTGGCAGCGATCGATGCGGGCGAGTTCGACAGTATGCTCGAGAACTAAACGGGATTCATCCATAGGAGATCAAACACGGTCGTGTACTATGGAGGCACGTAATGGTTGAGAGAGAACAGATATTGAAGGCTGTGCAGGCGGCTCTTGAGACTGCGCCGGAACGTAAGTTCACGGAGAGCGTTGATCTCACGATCAACCTCAAGAATATCGACATGGCGCAGCCGAAAAACCGTATTGATGAGACTATCCTTCTCCCGCACGGTATGGGCACGCCGATAAAGGTCGCTGTCCTCGGAAAGGGCGAGATCACGACGCAGGCAAAAGAAGTCAACGTCGACCTGATCATCAGCCCCGAAGAGATCGAGCGCCTGGGCGGCGAGCCCCGTGAGGCACGGAAGATCGCAAACGAGTACCGCTTCTTCCTTGCGGAAACAAGCGTGATGGGTCTTGTGGGTCGCTGGCTCGGTCCGAGGCTCGGTCCCCGCGGCAGGATGCCGATGCCGATCCAGACCGGTATGGACGTCCGTCCGATCATCGAGAGGCTCCGCTCCTCGGTGAAGATCCGGTCGAAGGACAAGAAGGTCTTCCACGCGCCCGTGGGCAGCACCACGATGGCTCCTGAGGAACTTGCAGACAACATCGACGCGGTCATGAAGAAGATCGAGTCGGTGCTCGAGCAGGGTCCGCAGAATGTCCGCTCGGTGTATGTGAAGACGACCATGGGTCCGGCAGTGAGGCTGATCTAATGGCGCTCTACACTCACCACCTGCCCACATGGAAGAAGAGCGAGGTCGAGGCGATCAAGCAGCACTTTGCCGATTACCCGGTGGTCGGGCTTGTGGATATGTACGGTATCCCGGCGAGTCAGCTCCAGCACATCAGGCAGAACCTCCGCGAGGTCGCCTATATCAAGATGACCCGCAACACCCTGACCTCCCGCGCTCTGGACGAGGTCGGCGGCGAGGTCGCCACGATGGCCGGGCACATTGCCGGACAGAGTGCGCTTATCTTCACGAAGGAGAACCCCTTCAAGCTCTACAAGCTCCTTGAGCAGACGAAGACGAAGATGGCCGCAAAGCCGGGCGAGACTGCTCCGGAGGACATCGTCGTCGCCAAGGGCCCGACGAGCTTCAAGCCCGGTCCGATCGTCGGTGAGCTTCAGCAGGCCGGCATTCCGGCCGTGATCGAGGCCGGCAAGGTCAAGATCAAGGACACGAAGACGGTCGTGAAGAAGGGCGAGGTCATCTCCGCGAAGATGGCTGACGTGCTCACGAAGCTTGACGTCAAGCCGATGGATGTCGGCCTGATCCTTCGGGCGGCATTCCAGAACGGCACGGTGTTTGCACCTGAGACGCTCGCGATCGACGAGTCGGTCTACCTTGGCAAGATCACGCTCGCGGCCCAGCAGGCATTTAACCTGTCGGTGAACGCGGCTATCCCGACCACGGAGACGACCGGTGCGATCCTGGCGAAGGCCGTCCGCGACGCCCGCAGCCTCGGTATCGAGGCCGGTGTCTACGAGAAGGATATCATCGACGCGATCATTGGAAAGGCGTACAGATCATCGCTTGCTCTGAAGGGAATTGTCGAAGAATAAAATTGAGAAAAATTTGAGGTGAATGAAATGGAATACATCTACGCTGCACTGCTCCTGCACAACGCAGGTAAGGACATCAACGAAGAGAATGTCAAGGCTGTTCTCTCCGCTGCCGGTATCGCCGCTGACGACGCTCGTGTGAAGGCCCTCGTGGCCGCACTCGACGGTGTTGACATTGAGGAGGCCATCTCGAAGGCCGCCGTCGCCACCGTTGCCGCTGCACCCGCCGCAGCCGCTCCGGCCGCAGCCGCCCCTGTTGAGGAAGAGGCTGAGGAAGAGAAGAAGGAAGAGGAAGAAGAGTCCGGCATGGCCGGCCTCGGTGCCCTCTTCGGCTAAATCTTTTTTTCTTTTC
>NZ_JAQVNX010000101.1 GCF_028702905.1 Methanofollis sp. | reverse complement strand
CTCCGCGCCTATGCCGACCTGCTGCGCATCCACTTCGCGTTCGCCTGGCCGCTCCTCTTCTGCTCGGGCCTCTTTCTCGCCTTCGGCACGTACGGCGGTTTTTCCTGGTCTCTGGTCGTCACGGCCGCCCTCATCGGCCTCTTCGGTTTCGAGGCCGGGATGGTGCTCAACGACTACGTGGACCGGGAACGCGACACGCGGGACGTCGAGGGGCGGCTGACGCGCTACTGGCGGCTCTTCGGGACGCGGCCCCTCGCCGAAGGAGAGATCCCGGCCAGGCACGCCCTCGCCCTCTTCCTCCTCCTCGCCCTCGCGGCGCTGGCCTTGACCGCCACCCTGCCGTACCCGCACTCCCTCTTCGTGGCCGGGATCATGGCGTACAGTTATGCCGTCGAGGTCTTCTACCAGGTGAAGAAGAGGGACCAGAGATTCCCGATCGCGCAGGTCGTCGGGCGGACCGACTTCGCCCTCTTCCCGGTGGCGGGCTACCTTGTCGCGGGGATGCCCGACCTGACCGCCCTCCTGTACTTTCTCTTCTTCTACCCCTATGCCCTCGCCCACCTCGGCGCGAACGACCTGGTCGACGTGACGAACGACCGGGCGCGGGGGATGCGGACTGTCCCGATCCTGTACGGCACGCGGGCGGGCGTCCTCTGGGTCTCGGGGTTCACCGCCGTCCACGGTGGTGCGGCCCTCCTCTTTGCCGGGGCGCTCGGGACGGTTGCGCGGGCCGGTCTCCTCGTCGGCTTTGCCCTGCTCGTCGTCGCGAACCTGGTCATCCTCCGGGGCCGGACGCCGGAGGCGGCGATGCGGGTCTTGCCCCTCTTTCACCTGGCGATGGTGGTGTATGCCGCGGGGATGATCGTCGGGGCGGTGGGGTGACCCTGCCGCGGGCAGATCACTTTCGCCCCGCTCTCTGAAAAGAAGCGCATAAATATGATGATTTGTTTCATTCGCCGTGCGCTGCTCTTCTTTATCTCCTGTCGGGCCCACTCTCTCTTCGGTGCGGTGCCGCCGGTCCCCGGATGCGGCGGCCCGCCCGGGAGTTAAAAAAACATGAGAGAGATATCTCAGGATGTCCCCGGCCGACGGTTCGAGGACGGTACGGACGGATGGACGACAGAGAAGAGCGAGGTGGCGGGATGCGCCGGTTGAATGGCAGCCTTCATGCTTCCCCGTGCGCCAACACCGGATCCCGGAAGACCGCCGCATCTCCGTCGGCCCGCGAGGAGATCACCGCCGTCGATCCTGTCCCCCTGTACCTGGTCCCTCACACGGTCACGGTCGAGGTGAAGAGGTTTGGCGGGGCGATCTCGGAGCTCCATGTGACGCGGGGCGGCCGGCACATGTACGGGATCGCGGTGGTGGTGCGGGAATGAGTGCCACTCTCCGTCTCGGGTCCGACGACGCCGTCTACCTGCTCGTCGGCCGCGAACGTTACCGGATCGCCGCGGCTGACCTGCGTGACCTGATCTTTCACGGCCACGCGGTGCCGGTGACGCGGGAGGGTCCGGCGATCGTGGGCCACGCGGCGGTGAACCCTGCCGGCCGTGCGGTGAAGGTCTTCACGGTCTCCGGCCACTTCATCGTGCCGCTCGTCTCGTTCCGCCGCGTCGCCGCGGGCGAGGCCCGTTCGGCCCCGCTGTTTCCCCTGGTGCCGGAGGGGTGGCCGTGATCGCCGCCGCCCTTGCCGCCCTCTTTCCCGACGGCGGCGTCGTGGAGGTGCGGGCCCTCGCGGACTATGCGACGCACTCCGGCTACTTCGACGACTTCGCGAAGTGTGCGGCGGCAGCCGAGGCCCTGGACGCCGACCCGGAGGTCCGCGGGATCTATGTCACCCTGAACGCGGTGAACCCGGCCCTCCTCGCCCGCCGGGCGAACAGGGTGAAGATGCGCCTTTCGCGTTCCGACGCGACGACCTCGGACGCCGACATCGTCCGCCGCCGCTGGCTGCCCGTCGACCTCGACCCTGTGCGGCCGAGCGGGGTGTCGTCGACGGAGGAGGAGCATGCCGCGGCGCTCCGCCGGGCCGACGCGATCGCCCTCTGGCTCGACGAGCAGGGGTTCCCCCATCCGATCCGCGCCGACTCAGGGAACGGGGCTCACCTCCTCTACGCGATCGACCTCACGAACGACGACGAGGCGACGGCCCTCGTCAAGGGCGTGCTCGCCACCCTGGACGCGTTGTTCTCCGACGACGCCGTCGCCGTCGACACGGCGAACTCGAACGCCGCCCGGATCTGGAAACTCTACGGCACGTGCTCGCGGAAGGGGGACACCACTCGCGAGCGTCCGCACAGGAGGGCGAAGGTGCTCTCGGTGCCGGAGCACGCGGAGATCGTCCCGGCCGAGAAACTTCGCGCGATCGCCGCCCTCCTCCCCGTCGAGGCCCCGCCGACGCCGACGGGCGGGACGATCGACCTCGCCGCGTGGCTCAGGGAGCACGGGATCGCGGTGCGGAGCACCCGCCCCTGGCAGGGCGGCACCCTCTTTGTCCTCGCCGACTGCCCCTTCTCGACCGCCCACCGCGACGGCGCCTTCGCCGTCCAGTTCCCGAGCGGTGCGGTCTATGCCGGCTGCCATCACGCGAGTTGCGGCGGCGGGACACAGAGGTGGCCGGAGTTGCGGGCCATGCACGAACCAAAGAGACAGACGAAGCAGAAGGCGACACCGCCTTCGTCCGAGGCCGCAGGGGTCAGGGAGAAGGCGATGGAAATTCTCCGGGACGGCGACCCGCTCACTTTCCTCCTCGACACCTTCACCCGCGAGCACGTCGGCGACCGCATCGTCGCCGAATGCCTGGTGATGTCCCTCGCCTCGCAGTCGGTGGAGAACACGAACGGTCTCCACGTCTCGGTGTCGGGGACCTCGGGCAAGGGGAAGAGCCACGCCTGCACCACGATGCTCAAGCAGGTCCCGGAAGGCTACCGCATGGCCGGAACCGTCTCGAACAAGGCCCTCTACTACAACGATGACCTCCGCCCGAGCACCGTCTTCCTCTTCGATGATGTCTCCCTCTCCGACGACCTGCAAGAGGTCCTCAAAGCAGCGACCGCGAACTTCAGGCAGCGGATCGAGCACCGCACCGTCACCGCAGACAGAAAACTCCAGGTCTGCCGGATCCCGGAGAGGTGCGTCTGGTGGCTCGCGAAAGTGGAGAGCGTCGGCGACGATCAGGTGATGAACCGCATGCTCACCGTCTGGATCGACGACTCGAAGGAGCAGGACGAGAAGGTGCTCGCCCACATGAAGGAGAGGGAGGCGCGGGAAGACGGCGGCGACGGCGAGGACCCAAACCTCCCGGTCTGCCGGGCCATCTGGGAGATCCTCAAAGAGGAGCGCCTCCACGTCTCCATCCCGTACGCGGAGGCGGTGCACTTCTCCGCCACCACGAACCGCCGGAATCCGGGCATGCTCTTCGACCTCATCAAGGCCTCGGCCATCCTCTTCCGCTTCCAGAGGGAGGAGTACGACGGCGGCATCCGGGCGGACCGCGACGACTTCGCCGCCGCCGCCCGGATCTACGCGGCGATCAACGGCGAAGCCGGCGGGCAGGAGACGAAGCTGACGAAGAACGAGGCCGCCGCCCTGGAGACCGTCGAGACGATGGGCTGGGACGTGTTCACGATCAAGATGCTCCAGGAGACGCTCGGTCTTTCGTACCACCAGACCCGCCGCATCCTCCATGGCTACAACAACGGCGGCACCACCTACTCAGGCCTCCTGGAGAAGTGCCCGGCGGTCGGGTTCGCGGACACGACCATCTCCGAGGACGCCGGCGGGTACCTGATCCGCCGGCGGGAGCACCAGTTCTCTTTCAACCTGGAGGTCTACCGCCGCTGGACGGCCGGGGCATATGTCTGGATCGATCCCGACCCGCCGGACGACGACACTTTTGCACCCGGTGCGCACCGAAATTGCACCGGAGATGTGCAGGGGGCGGGGACGGAGGAGAGAGGGCAGAATGACTATTCTATAGAGAGAGGAGAGAGTTCTCTCTCTCATAGTACTATATTGCACGAAAAGGGAGGCACACACCCTCCCCCCGATCTGTCGGGGCCTGTGGGTGACTGTGTGTGTGATCCGTGTACAGGTGAACATGACGGGAAAGATGGGGGTGAAAGGGGCGGGATTGGAAATATAGGCCCGAAAATTCCTCTGATTGTCGACAACTCCAGAGTGCAGGGCGGTGCAATCCGGTGCACCGGTGCAAACGGGAAGGGGCCGACGACCCTGCCCGGCGTGCTGGACCACCGGGAGTTTGTCCGGACGAAGACCGACCTCGGGCGGTGCAGCATCTGCGATGAGGGGAAGGCGGTGGTGTGTGAGGTGCGACGGGCGGGAACGAAGTGACCGGCCGGAGCATGAGAGACCCGGAGGGTTTCGAGGGTGTTATGGTCGGTTGGTGCAGGCGTGGAATGAGAAGAAGGGGGTGGGCGGGTGCGGTCTTCGTGGCCGGGCGAGGGAGCCGTCTGGGAAATATCCCCCATTTAGCGGCGATCGTACCGAATCCTCAAGGCTCCTGCCGGAAAGGAGAACCTCGGGGTAAACCGCGATTGCCCGGGCCCACGCTCCCCCCGGTTCTCCGACATTACAATCGAGGGCAACGCGTATCACTCTAATGCACCCTGATCCTCACCCCAAGCACCTCCTCCACCCCCTCCCTCACCACGATCTCCCGCGTCCTCCCCCTCCCCGGCCGCACGTACAGGTCCACCAGCCGTAACGCCTCCAGCTTCTTCAGCCTCTCGTGGAACACGGTGTACTTCATCCCCTCGCAGACCCGCCCGTACACCCGGCCCGAGATCACCGGCCCCCCTTCCCGCTCCTCGGCCAGGGCCGCGTCGAGCACCGCCCTCTCCCCGGCCGTGAGCGCCCGCACAGCCATCGCCACATGCAGGTGCCGGGAGACGGCAAAAGCCGCGAGCACGTCCCCGGCCGTCACCACGGCCCTCGCCTCCCTCTCGGCCGCCCGCACCGCTCTCTTCACGACGTCCAGGCCGACGCGGAGGTCGCCGCAGGCCATCGCCCGCTCGACGACGAGGTCGAGGACCGCGGGCGGCATCACGCCGGGGTACAGCCCGGCCCGCACCCTCTCCGCGAGAATGCCCCGCACCTCCTCCGCGGTGTACGGCGGGAAGACGATCTCCGAGGCCTGGAGCACCGAGCGGGTGGCCCGGTCCAGGGCGCGGGAGAGGTCGGCCTCGGGCGTGGAGAGGGTGAGGACCACGCCTGTCCTGGCTCCCGGCCAGGCCTCGTGCATCCTGAGAAGAGGGGCGAGGACGCTGCCGAGCGTGCCGTCGGGGATGAGTTCGTTGGCGTCGTCCAGGCAGACGACCAGCACCGCCCCCCTCTCGACGAGGGCATGGGCGACCCCGGCCATCAGCCGCGTGTTCGAGACCCCGGACGGCGGGGGCAGGTGGCCGAAGAGGGCGAGGAAGATCCGGGAGAAGACGGCGTACTGCGTCTTCTCTGTCTGGCAGGAGACGAGCACCGGCACCACTGCCTGCGTCGTCTCCTCCGCCTCGGCAAAGATCCGGCGGACCGCGGTGGTCTTGCCGGTACCCGGGATGCCGCGGAGCACGGTGTTCAGGGGGCTGGCCCCGTAGGAGAGGGTCGGCCGCAGGGCGAAGGCGAGGTCGTCGAGCTGGGCGTCGCGGTAGGGGAAGGCCTCGGGGAGGTGGGTGATCTCGAAGAGGTCGGGGTCGCGGAAGAGGGTCTGGTCGGCCATGAGGGGGCGGCGTGTCATACGGGATCCATACAAAAGGGAATATAAAAGGGGGACGGGGGAGGGGCGTGAAAGTGAAGGGGGCTCTCACCCCCTACCTGCCCACGACGAAGACAGGGGCGTTACGTGGACCCCACGTCCGCACACTATAAATTGAAGCATGCACCACCCCAAAAGAGCGATGAAATCTCTCTGCCAGATCCGGGAACGCAGCAGTGTCCTCGCCTCCGCCGTGCGGTCCGGGGGCGAGGCCCACGGATAACCTCGCCTTCCTCCTCGCCCGCTTCGAAGGGCGGCGGATCGACTTCAAGGAAGAAGTGAGCGACACCTTCTACAAACTCCTCTCCGCCTTCGCCAACACCGCCGGCGGCACCGCCGTTATTGGCGTCAGGGATAGTGACCACGCCGTCACCGGCATCGATCTGCGGAACAACGCCCAGAAAAAACTCGCAGACAGCATCAGCAGCAGGCTCGGCATCCACCCGGTCATCGAGACCCACGAGGTCGACGGCAAAAATATCCTCACTGTCATCGTCGAGCAGAGCCGCACCCCCGTCGCCTGTGACGGTCGGTATTACACCCGCGTCGGCGACACCACCCGCGAGATGCTCCCCGACGAACTGCGGGTCTACTTCCAGCAGAGCATCGAATGGGACAGCGTCCCCGGCACGTTCGACCCCGATGAGATCGACGGGGAGAGCGTCAGGCGGTTTCTCGCCCTCGCCCACAAGGCCGGCCGCATCACGTCCCTCGACCCCGACGAGCCGGTCGATGCCGTCCTCCGCCGCCTCGGCCTCGTCAGGGACGGACGCATCACCAACGGCGCCGTCGTCCTCTTCGGCAAGAACCCGTAGACATATTTCCCGAACACCGTCCTCAGGATCGGCAGGTTCAGGCGGGCCGACATCATCATCGGCGATCACGAGATCAGGGGCAATCTCTTCGCCCAGTTCGAGGAGGCTGAGAGGATCATCAAGAACTACATCGGCGTCCGCTACGACATCTCAGAGGAGGCGATGCAGGAGTCCTTCCGGAGGAAGGAGGTCTGGGAATACCCTCTCCCGGCGATCAGAGAGGCCCTGCTCAACGCCCTCATCCACCGGGACTACTTCAACAACACTGTCCAGACCCAGGTCAGGATCTTCGACGATCATATCCGCTTCCGCAACCCGGGTCGCCTCCCGGAGGGCGTCACCATCGAGATGATCCTGAGGGAACACTCTTCCTATCTCCGCAACCCGATGATCGCCGACATCTTCTACCGTGCCGGACTCGTGGAGCGCTACGGGTCGGGGATCGAACGGATCATCCGGGCACTGAAGGGGGAAAAACTGCCGGTGCCAGAGATTGTCAGCACGCCCCTCGGCTTCACAATCACCATGCGCACGAGTTCCTTCACCGATGACTATCTGCGGGAACTCGGTCTGAACGATCGGCAGATCGCAGCTGTTTCCTTCCTCAAGGAGCACGGCACCATAACCAACACTCAGTATCAGAACCTCGCCGGCGTCGCCGCCAGCACCGCACTGAGAGACCTGAATGAGATGGTCACAAAGCATGTTCTTGAACGGCGGGGCACGTCACGGCGGGGCATGCACTATGTCTTGTTCAGAGAAACGAGAGGTCACCGTGATGAGGTGTGATAAGGAGTGATGAGGTGTGATAAGGAGTGATGAGGTGTGATAAGGAGTGATGAGGTGTGATAGGAGTGATGAGGTGTGATAAGGAGTGATGAGGTGTGATAATCTCCCGACAGATCGCAAAGGCTCTTTCTGGCATGGGATGACCCTCACCCCCACCCCATCACCTTCACCACCACGGCGACGATCCC
>NZ_JAQVNX010000100.1 GCF_028702905.1 Methanofollis sp. | reverse complement strand
AGAGGAGGATGCCGATGCTCTCCGCGGACCGCGCCTTCTCGATGAGGGCGAAGCGCCGCCTGAGAAGACGGTCGGCTGAGACCTCCTGCGCCTCGCCGGTATAGGGGTCGAGGGCGACGACCCTCTTCCCTGTGGCCATCTGGACACCGATCGCATGGAAGACGCCCGTCCCCACAAAGAGGATCTCGGGGGCCGCAAGGGCGCGGGCATTCGCATAACTGCAGCCGAGCACCTGGCCGGGCAGGGGGGTGCGCCCGCTGCCGGCGGCGACCTCGGCCGCAATGCCGTGCCCGGCAAGGGCGGCGGCGACCCCGTCCAGGAGGTGGACATGCTGCACGGTGGTGACGATCCCGACCTCCTTCCCGGTGAGGAGGGGGACCGCGGCCGAGACGACCGCAGGGTCGAAGTCGAAGGGGAGGTATTCATAGACCACACCCGATCGCTCCTCCACAGGGGCATGGCCAACATGGACGAGCAGGTCGGCACCCACCAGGGCGACTGCATCGAGGGCGAGGTCGCAGGCGCCATAGCAGGGGTCGCCGGCTACCGCCGCCACCTCGACGCCTTCGGCCGCCAGGGCCTGGACGAGGGGCACGGCCTGCCTCTTCAGCCCGTCTGGAAGCTGGAGGACGACGCGGCGCGCGCCCTCTGCCTTCACCCGCGCCGCAATATCAGCGGCACGAATCGGTGACATGGACCCCGTGTTCGTCGACATCGATGGTGACGAGCGTGGTGAACGGGCGGTCGAGAGAGGGGTTCCCACGGCGGATCACGATACAGATATCCGCGATCTCCGCACCGGCACTCTCCAGGGCGGCAAGGACCGCCTTGAGCGTGCCCCCGGTGGAGATCACGTCGTCAATGACGACGACGCGGTCGCCCTTCTCGATCCCGTTCAGGTAAAGTTGCCCGCTCGAGTAGCCGGTCGACTGGTGGACGGCGACCTCGCCGGGGAGGCTGTACTGGCGCTTCCTGATGATGTTCAGGGGTATATCGGTCACCAGGGAAAGGGCTGTCCCGATATGGATGCCCATCGCCTCGGCAGTGACGATCTTGTCGACGCCGCGGAGGTCCATGACGCTGACCATCGCACACGCCACCTCGCGGAGGAGGCAGGGGTCGAGGAGAGGCACGCCGTCTGTGATCGGGTGGATGAAGTAGTTGTATTCTCCCCGCCGCACGATGGGGCAGGACTCAAGCGATGATTTCAGCCTTTCAAGCATCCATTTCACCTACATCTCTGAGGAATTCTTCAATCACGTCCCTGTGGACATGGGGCATCATGACCGTGCGCATATGTCCGCGCCGTGTCCATGAGACACGCCAGCCCGGCGGAACCGCGCAGGCCTCGAAGGTCGCCACATTCAGGTCCGGAGTGACGGCCCGCCGGTATCCGAGGGTCTCCATCCCCTCGATGAGCCGCGTGGTGTTCTTCATGCACCCCTCGACGACCGCCTTCATGCCGCTCATGCCGAGGTACTCGAGGACGGCGAAGGCCCCGACGACTGCACCGCCCGAACGCGTCCCGGCAAGGGTGCACTCCTGCTTCACGGTAAGGTAGGGCGTCTCCACGTTGAGGAGGTTGAACCATGCAGGGTCCCTGACGACAAGGCAGCCGCACGGGATCGTGCTCATCCCCATCTTGTGAGGGTCGACGGCGATGCTCGCTACGCCCGGAAGGGCGAAGTCGAAGGGCATGGGATTCTTCAGGAAGGGGATGACAAGGCCGCCGAAGGCCGCGTCCACATGGAGGGGAACGCCCTTATCATGGGCGATGCCCGCGATCTCCGGGATCGGGTCGACGACGCCGTATTCGGTCGTCCCGGCGATCCCGACGATGCAGCAGGTGTTCCCGTCGATACGTTCCTGCATGGCGGCGGTGTTCATCCGGAAGGTCTCGTCGCAGGGCACGGTCCGCATCTCGAGGTGGAGGATGTCGCAGGCCTTCTCAAAGGAGAAATGCGCCGACTCGGGGACGATCACATTCGGGCGGCGCGACTCCTTCATCTTTGCATAGATCCTGAGGGCCTGGAGGTTCGACTCGGTCCCCCCCGAGGTCGCATAACCCCCGGCACCGGCGTGGTGGAAGAGAGCGCCGATACGTTCCACCAGGAGTTCCTCGATGGAAGCCGTCCCCTTGAATAAGCCCGGGTCGCCGAGGTTTGCCTCGATAAACATCTGGTGCGCACGCACCGCTACCGGATGGGGGACCGTGCACATCGAGCTGAGTACATGGTGATAATTGGAATCCTCTCTCTTCTTCAAAGAGAGGAAGGAAAAGAGTTCTTCCTCTGATATGCCTGTTTCATGCATTCTTGAGTCTCACAGAGTCAAGGATCATCCGCTTCTCTGTCCGCGCTGCAGTCTCGCGGATCTTCGGGACAGCGTCGATGTTTGCCGAAACACTCGTGATACCGTTCTCGATGAGCCACCGGACCATTGCAGGTTCGGAACCGGCCTGGCCGCAGATTGAGCACTCGACACCGTACTGCCGGCAGACGGCGATGGCGTCCTTGATCAGTTTGAGGACGGCCGGGTGCCGGGGATTGTACATCGGGGCAACGAGTTCGTTGTTCCGGTCGATGGCGATGGTGTACTGGATCAGGTCGTTCGTGCCGAAGGAGGCGAAGGAGACGCCGGCCTTGCAGAAGTCCTCGATGAGGATCGCACAGGCCGGGATCTCGATCATGATGCCGAGGGCGATCTCGTCCACCTTCACGCCCCAGGAGGCAATGAGCTCCTTTGCCCGGACAAACTGGTCGGGGTGGGAGACGAGGGGGAACATCAGGCCGAGGTTGTCGTAGCCCGCGTCCCAGAGCCGCTTGAAGGCCTCGATCTGCATCCTGAACTGAGCAGGGCTCTGGAGGTCGCGGCGGAGACCGCGCCAGCCAAGCATCGGGTTGTGCTCGTCAGGTTCTTCCTCGCCGCCGAGCATGTTGCGGAACTCGTCGGTGGGGGCGTCGAGGGTTCGGACCCAGACAGGTTTGCCCGGGAAGGCGTCGAGGACGACCTTGATACCTTTGTAAAGCTCGCTGATGAACTCCTCTTCCTTGCCCTGGGAGATAAACCAGCCCGGAGTCTTGTTCAGGCCAAGGATGAGGTGCTCGATCCTGAGGAGCCCGACGCCGTCGGCGCCGGTGGCGGCAGCCCGCGCGGCGGCCTCAGGGAGGGAGACGTTCACCTTGATGCTCGTCGCGGTGATGACCTGAGCCTGGGCAAGGAGGGCGGCGACTGCTGCGGGGGCTGCGGAGACTGCCGGGGTTGCCGGAGCGGCTGCGATAGCGCCTTCAAAGACAAGGCCCTTCTCACCGTCGAGGGTGATCATCTGCCCATCCTTCAGGGTCTTTGTAGCCTTCTTCGTCCCGACGACCGCAGGGGTGCCGAGTTCTCTGGAGACGATCGCTGCGTGGCAGGTCATCCCGCCCTCGTCGGTGACAATACCGCCGACCTTGCGCATCGCCGGGACCATGTCGGGGTTTGTCATCTTGGCAACAAGGATGTCGCCTTCCCTGACCTTGCTGAGGTCCTTGACATCGTGGACGATGATCACACGGCCACTCGCGACACCCGGCGAGGCGCCGTTCCCCTCAAGGAGGATCTTGCCAAGGTCACCGGTTGTGGCTGGTGCCTTCTTTTCGCCGGCCTTGATGGTGGTGATCGGACGGGACTGGAGGATATAGATGGTGTCCCCGACGATCGCCCACTCAAGGTCCTGGGGGATGTCATAGTGCTCCTCAGAGATCCGGGCGTACTCGGCAAGTGCCTCCACCCCGGCCTCGGAAAGCACAGGTGCGTCCTGCTGGTTCTTCGGGATGGTCACCAGTTCGGTGCCGTGGTCGCCGGTCGGGACAATCATATATTCCTTATTCGAGATGAGCGTGTCCACGACCCGCTTCAGCCTGCGGTCATAGACATATTTGTCAGGCGAGACACTCCCTGAGACCACGGCCTCACCAAGACCCCATGAGCCTTCGATGATGGTGAGGGGTTCACCGGTGACAGGGTGCGACGAGAACATGACGCCCGCCTTCTCCGACCTGACAAGTTGCTGGACGACGACGGCGATGTTGACGGTCCTGTCGTCGAAGCCCTGCTTTGCGCGGTAGTAGATGGCCCGGGCACCGTACAGGGAGGCCCAGCACTGCTGGACCGCCTCGATGACCGCGACCTCGCCCTTGATGTTCAGGTATGTCTCCTGCTGCCCGGCGAAGCTCGCATCAGGCAGATCCTCTGCGGTAGCACTGGACCTGACGGCGACAACCATCTCGCCGTTACCCATCTTATCATAGGCTACAAGGATCTCCTCCCTGATGTCTTCGGGCATCTTCGCACCGATGACCATCGCCTTGACATTCTGCGAGACTTCCTCGAGTTCGTCGCTGTTTTCAACATCGAGGTCAACAAGCAGGTCAAAAAGGGAGTCTTCAAGCCCGGTGTCAATGAGGAACTTTCTGAATGCCTGGGCCGTTACCACAAATGCATCGGGGACTGGCAGCCCTACAGAGGTCATTTCACCGAGGGATGCACCCTTTCCCCCGACGAACGGGATATCGTCCTTTGATATCTCTGAGAGCCACAAAATGTTCGGCATTTCGGTCATTATCGCACCACATATATGGTGGGTCTGACGAATCATATAGATTCTCCCTTCCCTCACTTTTCGCCACCTGCGCGGGGCAGGAGGTGTGAAAAAATGAGCACCGACCTCTCTCCGACGATCGCCCCGGGGCATTCCTATCCCTGAGAGAAAAAGACATGAATACCATCAGGGCATCATACATAATGGGGTTTACATTGAAATTCAGAGTCCTTGTCAGCGATCCGCTGGCTGAAGAAGGCATTGAAATATTAAAGGAGACGTGCGACGTCGATGTCCACACGAACCTGACCGAAGAGCAGTTGATCGAGGCGATCAAAGACTACGATGCAATTCTCGTGCGGAGCGGAACCGAGGTCACGGCAGCAGTGATCGAGGCCGGGACAAACCTGAAGTACATCGGGCGCGCAGGGGCCGGCGTCGACAATATCGATACCGAAGCAGCGACGCGCCGCGGCATCCCGGTTGCGAACGCTCCGATGGGCAACACCCTTGCGGCGACCGAGCACACGATTGCGATGATGCTTTCCCTTGCACGCAACATCCCACAGGCGACCGCATCCCTGAAAAAGAAGGAGTGGAAGCGTTCGAAGTTCATGGGAGTCGAGGTGAACGAGAAGACCCTCGGCATCGTCGGTCTCGGTCGGATCGGCCGTGAGATCGCAAAGCGCGTCATCGCGATGGACATGAAGGTCGTCGGCTACGACCCCTTCATCACGAAGGAGAACGCGGCGCAGATGGGCGTTGAGTTGATGGGTATCGATGATCTGGTGAAGGTCGCGGACTTCATCACGGTGCACACGCCCCTGACGCCCGAGACGAAGCACCTGATCAATGCCGAGCGCATCGCCACGATGAAGGACGGCGTCAGGCTGATCAACTGCGCCCGCGGTGGGATCATTGACGAGACGGCGATGTACGACGGGCTTGTGTCCGGGAAGATCGCCGGCGCTGCCCTCGATGTCTTCGAGAGCGAACCTCCCTTCGAGTCGCCCCTCCTCACGCTGGACAGCGTGATCGTCACCCCGCACCTCGGGGCGAGCACGGTCGAGGCGCAGAAGAATGTGGCGATCTCTGTGGCAAAGCAGTGCCTTGCCGTCTTTGCCGGCGAGCCTGCAAAGTATGCGGTGAACGTGCCGATGGTCCCGCCAGACCAGCAGGACCTGATGGAGCCCTTCGCCTACC
Organism: Methanofollis sp.; assembly: GCF_028702905.1. Taxonomy (NCBI): domain Archaea; kingdom Methanobacteriati; phylum Methanobacteriota; class Methanomicrobia; order Methanomicrobiales; family Methanomicrobiaceae; genus Methanofollis; species Methanofollis sp. The sequence continues at coordinate 1,846 of NZ_JAQVNX010000100.1, read as the reverse complement.
TTGCCGAGAGGATGGGCAAGCTCGCCACCCAGCTCGTCGAGGGAAGGATCGGGGAGATCAACATCACGTACGGTGGCGACCTCGCCCAGAACCGCTTCACCAGGTACATCACCCGCGCCGTCCTCAAGGGGATCCTCGACCCGGTCCTCCGTGAGCCTGTGAACTTCGTCAACGCCGAATACGTGACGAAGGAGCGGGGCATCAAGGTGGCGGAGACGAAGACCGAGGCGTCTTCTGGATTCAAGAACCTGATCACCCTGACGGTGAAGACAGATGTAGGCGAAGAGACGGTCTCGGGTTCGGTCTTCTCGAAGGACAGGATCAGGATCACCTCCATCGGCGGCTACACGATGGACATGGTCCCCGAGGGCTCGGTCATCATCTCCCGCCACCTGGACAAGCCGGGCGTGATCGGCAGGGCCTCGACGATTCTCGGGGCGGCAGAGATCAACATCGCCGGCATGCAGGTGGGCAGGAAGAAGCCGGGCGAAGAGGCGATCATGGTCCTCAACGTCGATTCCGATGTCCCTGCGGCGGTCATGGACGAGATGCGCGCCAAGGTCGGGATCTTCTCCGCAAAGTTTGCAAAGCTCTGAAATTGGCCGGGAGACGCATGCGCGGGGGCGTTTCGTCCCCGCTCTTCACCTTTCCAGAATATACGGGCTTCAACAAAGTTTATATCAAACCACATTCAATCTATAGAGAGTCGGATTATCCGGCGCACAAGGGCTCGTGGTCTAGCTGGCTATGACGTCGCCTTGACATGGCGGAGGTCCTGAGTTCGAATCTCAGCGGGCCCATCTTCTTTTTAAAAAAATTAAATAGAGTAAATTGCGGTTTCTGCATTCAAAACAAGCAGTTCAACGAGATATTTGTAACAGGCCCGTGCTGCTTCATCAGGACGACTTCTCCAGATCCCACCTCTCAGTATGCATCTGTTTCTCTTTTCTCCTGTCCTCACAGTTTCTGAACACCTCGGGGAGAAAGATGAGATGGCAGAGGCCATGATCAGGGACATAAAATTTCTGAAAGAGGGATCATAGGAGTTCAGGGTAGAGCACCATGCCCGACAGCTGGGATCTCTCAGAGTGCGCGCGGAAAGCGGTTGCATTCAGAGACGAGAGAGGATTCAAGACGTTCAATGACCCGAAGAACCTGGCCGCCGCGATCTCCATCGAGGCGGCCGAGCTGGAGGAGATGTTCCTGTGGAGGGGGAGAGAGGAGTTCGGGGAGATCGACCGGGAAAGGATGTCCGAGATCGCAGACGAACGTGCCGACATCGTGATCTATGCCCTGATCTTCGCACATGATGCGGAGATCGACCTCAGGGCGGCGGTCGATGCCAGGATCAAAAAACCGGGATAAATATCCTCTTCCGGAAAAATAAATTTCCACACTCCATCTTTCAGCCGGACAGACCATTCAGGCGTCTCCAGCCGCCCCGGGATCCGGCCACTATCGAACATCACCCTATCCTTCATATCAGATATAAACCCTGCAGCGCCGAACAATTAGATTTATACATCAGTACATATCACCTGAAATTATGTCCAGATCTGGGACAAAAATGATCAGAAACCAGATGAATGACAGAGACATGGGCAGAGATCGGAAACAGTCGTATGACGAGTTCGATGAGGAGTTCGACCCTGAAGACTTCGGGGGCAAGAAAAGAAAGAGACGGTGAAGAGTATATCCCCGGACAACGGGCCCGATCCCCGGGCCCGACCCGGCCCCCGGGCCGGATCCCTCATATCTTTTTTCTCTACGGCGTACAACGTCGGTACCATATCCTCATCCTCCCTCCTGATCGCACAGGTTAAATACAACAATGCACAACAGTATA
>NZ_JAQVNX010000099.1 GCF_028702905.1 Methanofollis sp. | reverse complement strand
CCGGCGGCAGAGAGGCGAATAATGGACTTTGTTAGTGTCTTCAATCAGATTGTAATCCTTTTCCTTCTCATCCTGACCGGATATGCAGCCCGGAGAATGGGTGTGTTCGACGACCATACGACGAGCGGGGCATGCAGTTTCCTCGTCCGGGTCGCCCTTCCGGCCCTGATCATCTCGTCGATGATGGTGCCCTTCAGTGCCGACCTTCTCTCGGCCTGCGAGGGGATGCTCCTGATCTCGGTGGTCTTCTATGCGATCTCCCTGGTCGTCGCCTGGTACCTCCCCAAACTGCTCGGGTCTTCTGAGGAAGAAAAGGGAGTTTATGGCTTTCTCCTGATGTTCTCGAACACGGCATTCATGGGTTTTCCGGTCGTCGACGCGGTCTTCGGAAAAGAGGCGCTCTTTTACACGGCGATCTTCAACCTTCCCTTCAACCTTCTGGTCTTCTCGATCGGGATCCTCATGCTCACTCAATACAAGAACGGTGCCAGTTCCCGGTTCGACCCGAAGATCCTCCTGAACCCTGGTATTATCGCCGTCGTTGTCGGGTTTCTCTTCTTCCTGCTCTCGGTGAGGCTGCCGGTGCCGGTTGAGGGGGCGATCTCGGCCCTCGGGTCATTGACGACCCCTCTCTCGATGATCGTCATCGGTGCGATGCTCGCGAGGATCGCGCCGTCCGAGATCTTTGCAGGGTGGCGGGTCTATGTAATCACGGCGGCACGCCTCCTCCTCCTCCCCCTCGTTGTATGGGCGGTGCTCTCGCCGTTCATCTCCGACCCCTATCTGTTGGGGGTGCCGGTGATCATGGCGGCGATGCCGGCGGCCGCGAATGCGGCCATCCTTGCCGAAGAGTACGAGGCGAACACACGTCTTGCGTCACAGGGAGTCTTTATCTCGACCCTCTTCTGTACCCTGACCATCCCCTGCATTGCCGTGCTGGTCGTCTGAGGGTCAGGAGATTATCTCCTGGACCCTTCCTACCTTCCCGTCCTTCAACCGTACCTTGATCCCGTGGGGGTGAGAGGCTGAGTTGGTGAGGATCTCCGCCACAGTGCCGCGGGTTCTCTTTCCTGTCCTCTGGTCTGCTTTGAGGACGATGTCGACGAGCATTCCCGGTTTTATGTTCTGTCTGTAATGGCCGTTCATGAGAGTACTCCAGGTTCAATTGAATAACACTTTTAATGTTGCCAGAGGAATAGGTTATGAGAGTGGATTTACAATGGGTGCATCTAAAGAGGCTGTTTACAATACCGTGGAGCGCGACCTCAAAAAGGCATACAGGGCCGAAGAAGGTTGGACTCTCGCGCGGCGCCCCCAGATCGCCGCCGCCCCTGACTACCTTCTGAGCAGGAAGCGCTCCGGTAAGACGGAAAATGTTCTGGTGAACGTCCGCCTCGCCGCCGTGGTCGGTGCCGATGAGTTCAGCCGTCTGAAGGAGATGACCGAACGCTGCGCTGCCCATGGTATGGCAGTGAACAAGGCTGTTCTTGTTGTCCCGCAGGACGTTGTCCTCCCCGGGAATGTCGGGGATGTCGACCTCTTCTACCTCAACACCTATGCTGTCAAGAACGGCGAGGTGATCTGGTCGAGGAGCAACCTGCGCACGTCTGAAGGAAAAATGATCCTTGAGACGGCGTGAAAATCTAAAAATCTTTTTTTCTCCTAAAAAAAAGGATGTTAGGTGCCAGAAATTGGGCCTGAAGTTGATGCCGCCTGATGGTGTGCCTCCAACTCCAGCGATTAAGTCCTTGTTCCCCGGACTATTAAATCTAACTATTTAACTTTATAATTTTGTTAACGCACGGCACTCTCACCGTCGGTCCACAAGCCTCTTCGGCCGGCCCTTCACCGCGGCGAGTTCCAGGCCCCCTGGCGGGGTGAAGTGGAAGAGGATCCTGAGCCTCCCCCCTTCATGGGCCTCCTGCAGGTCGGCCCTGTCCGCGAGGAGAGCGTCGGTGAAGGCGCGTTCTATGGCCTTCCTGTCGGCGCGTGCCGGGTCTGCACATTCCAGGCTCACCCGCAGGATCGTCTCGTCCTCGTCGCCGTACACGAAGGCCTCGTACTCCCCGGTGATGCTGTCCAGGTTGTCAGGCTGGAAGACGGCGCGCTCGATCTCGATCCTGTTGACCGAGCAGCCCTGGATGACCACTGTCTCGGCCTCGCGCCAGGGGGGCAGGATCTTCAGGTGCGTCCTGCCGCAGGCGCACCTCCCCCTGGTGACCACTCTGCTCCAGTCCTCGGTGTCGTAGTTGAGGAGGAGGGTGCCGGCCTTCCCTCCGGGAGGGAGAAGGGTGGTCAGGACGAGCCGCCCGTCCTCGCCGTCCTTCACGAACCGGCCCATCGCCGGGTCGTAGAGGTCAACGTGGGCGAGGTCTTCGGGGCAGTGAAGGCCCTGCTTCACGCTGCACTCGCCGCACATCGTCCCTTCGGTCGAGCCGTAGGTGTTGTAGGCGTCGCAGCCCCAGACCTTCTCCAGGTAGGCCCGGGACTCCTCTGCAAAGCCCTCGCCGCCGATGATGAGGCGGCGCACCCCCGACTCTGCCGGGTCTATACCGTCTGCCCTGAGCCTCCGGGCAAGCCTGAGGAGTTTGAAGACGCTCCCGACGATAACCGTCGGGCGGTAGTTCCGGATCACCCTGACCGGGAAGGTGCACTTCCCTTCGGGGACGACAGAGAGGCCCACCAGGTGTGCGGCGAGGGTCATGGTGTTCGCCCCGATGTTCATGCCATAGGAGGCGCAGACGACGAGGCGGTCGCCGGGGACAAGCTCCTCCATCGTAAAGGCCCGGGCGTACTTCTCGGCGTAGCGTTCCCAGTCTTCCCAGGTGAGAAAGAAGGACTTGGGGATGCCGCTCGTGCCGGTCGTCTCGTGGATGGTGAAGACGTCCTTATTCTTGACGGAGAGGAAAGCGAAGTCGGGCGTGTTCGGGGGCTGGTTCTCCCGGATCGTGTTGCCCTCGACGATCGGGAGTTCGAGAAGGTCTTCATGGCAGGTGACGGACGCCGGGTCGATCCGGTGGGCGGCAAACCATCTCCTGTAGAAGGGGGAGTGTTCCGAGGCGTAGCGCACGGTGTACTTCACCCGCTCGTCGACGAGGGCGTCGAGGTCGCCGCGCTCCATCGTCTCGATCGTCTCGTTCCAGTACAACTCCGGGGCCATGTGCTGAAGGGGGGTGGAGGTGTTATATTTGTTCGGTTATGGAAGATCTCTTTTGGGAGTACTGGTGGGGATTTTCTTCGAAGGTCTTCGACCTTCTCGGCTCCCTCCAGTTTAGGACTGTCACGGGAAGGCCATCTCCCTGCATGGATCTCGGCCCTGTCTTCCCGGGCCCAGTCTTGAGGGGGTTCTGGGGGCAACAGCCCCCGGTTCCGATTTAGGGGAAGGCGTTGTATCCAAACTCTCCTCGTGAGTTCAGATGATCGGCTTGGCAAAAGTATGAGTTTGGGATTTCTACAGCGCAATTCATTCCTTCATCCGAAGATATCTGTCGATGATTGCCCGGGTGTTCCTGGAGACATTGATGTGACTCCCCGGTCGGTACCATGCAATCTTTTTGATCTCATTGCACGGCCTCGGCGTCCCTTTCACCTTCATCCGAAAGACTTTTGCTTTGAGATGAGTGAAGAGATATCTTACTTCGATGGGATAGAGTCCTGTTTCCTCCTTTAACTCCCTGATCGCAGTTATGATCTGGAGTTCATCCTCTCTTGCACCTCCGCCAGGGAGGAGATAGACACCTCCGTCACCATGAGTAACAACGAGGATCCCTCTTCGACTCTCGATGATTGCCGTCCCCCTCCGCCGGTCGTATGCGCCTGCCATCGAAGAAGGGTTATGGTCTCATCGATGCAAAGAGGTTGTGATAGCGATGCATGACCTGATGCGGAGTCAGTCCTACGTGAGAGTGAAGATCTGCGGCGTGACGCGCGTGGAGGACGCCGTCACGGCCGAGGAGGCGGGTGCCGATGCCGTCGGCGTGGTGATGTACTCCGACTCGCCCCGTTCCATCGGCCTGGAGAAGGCGGAGGAGATCTTCGCCGCGCTCGGCCCCTTTGTGGCGCGGGTTGTGGTGACCCACACGACCTCTCCGGCCGACCTCGACCGTGTGCTTGCCCTCCACCCGACGGCCGTGCAGGTCTCCTATCCCCATGAGGTGCCGCCGGCTGCGGGTGCACGGGTGATCAGGGTGGTCGAAGGCGTCCCCCTCCCGCCCCGTGCCGATGCCTATATCGTGGACAGGAGTTGCGGGACAGGCAGGCCCTTCGACGGTGAGGCGGTGCGTGAGGTCATGCGGGAGAGTCGGGTGCCTGTGGTCCTCGCGGGAGGGCTCGGTCCCCGGAATGTCAGGGCCGCGGTGGAGGCGTTCCGCCCCTATGCAGTGGACGTCTGTTCGGGCGTGGAGCAGGAACCGGGCGTGAAAGACCCTGCCCTGATCAGGGCATTTGTGGCAGCGGCACGCGGCCTCTCGCCTGAGGAAAGCGGTAGACCTGCCTGATCGCGCATCCTTCTTTTTTGAATACGGCATTGAGGTACTCGGCCTTGAGGGGCGTGATCCTGATGACGTTCATCTCGATCGTGAGGCCTGCAAGCCTCTCCATGTCGATGCCCCTGAGAGTGAGGGCCTCCCTGTGGCCCGGGCTCTCCGGCCTGAGGACCTCGGCCCGGCCCATGAGCTGAAGCCCCCTGATCTCCTCGGGCGAGGTGTCGTCATTGTAGATGGCGAGGGCGGCCGCGGGGTTCTGGATGAGGTGGGCGAACTTCTCCCCCCCTTCGCTGTAGATGTAGACCATGCCGTTGGCATAGAGATAGTCGACAGGTGTCGCCCTCACCCGGTCCCCGTGGCCGGTCGCAAGGACGCCGGTCCGGTGGGCCCGGAGGAAGGTCTCGATCCCGGCGAGGAGTTCTTCTTCGGGCACCCGGCCCTCCAGGCACTCGTTCTTCTCCCGCAGGGCCAGGGCAAAGGCGGCGACCGCCCCCATGTCTGTGAGGTCGCGGTCTTCGAGGACGAATCCGGTCTTCCGGGCATAGAGGGTGAGGGCGGTCAGGTCATCCCTGTCGAGCCGTGCGGTATCGAGACGGCCGCCGAAGGCGACGGCAGGCACCTCCCTCCCGAGACGGTCCCTGAGCTCGGCAAGGTAGGCCCGGCCCTTCGGGATGTTCAGGCAGGTGCAGAAGAGGGCGACCGGCTTTTTCTTCAGCCAGCCTGCATTGGTCTCGACAAAGCGCCGGATAGAGGGGGCGATGTCGCCGTTGTAGATGGGCGTGCCGATCACGAAGAGGTCGAAGGACATGAGGTCGCCCGTGAACTCATCGGGCCTGCAGGTCCGTGCCGGCCCGAGGACGAGTGCGATCGCCCCGGCAATCTCCTTTGTCGCCCCGTATTTGCTCTCATAGATGACACACGTCCGCTGCATATGCTCCCCTCTGGCATACATACTATTAAATATCTGGTGCTCCGTGGCCGGGCCCCGGACAGAGACCCGGGTGAATCCGCCGTTATTTCTCTCTCGGCTCTCCATAATGATACGTTCTCGGGTCAGGGAAGAACGAAAATGGCATTCTGAAGAGGGTGATTGCCCTCCCTCCCCCTATCTGAATGAGGGTTTCGTCGAGAATACAAAAGTTTCAGAGTTGAAAATTCTCAGAGTCAAAAAAAGATAGTGTGGCCGTCGGGATTTTATCTCCCGCCGACGCCACCTCCGCCGAAACCTCCGCCGCCGCCAAAGCCGCCTCCACCGCCGAAACCGCCTCCGCCACCGCCGCTCGACGGCGGGGAGAAGGCGACGATTGGAATGAAGGCAAGGTGCATGTTGGAATAGAGGGGCATGCCCGCCTCTTCAAAGCTGATGTTCAGGCCCTTCATCGCCTCCTCGACCTTGTCGCCGACGCCGAGGGCGGTGCCGTAGACCAGCCACTCGCCCCACATCGAGACGTCTTCAGGGGTGTACTTCCTGATCTGCGCAAGGTCGGAGAGGAAATGGGCGAAGGCGTCCCACTCCAGTTTCTCCTTGTAGTGATCGTCCTTCCAGTGCCCGAAGAGGGTGGAGGGGAAGACGAGGGCGATGATCACCTGGACGACGGCCGCCACCGCGAGGAGGATCGCGGGGATGGCGATGTACTCCGTCGCCGGGGCGAGGACGATGACCAGGATCCCAAGGCCGAGGACGAGAAGGCCGGGGAAGAGGAGAGGTGCGACAAAGCCCCGGCCGTCCACCGCATATTTCCCGGAGAGTGAGGTGTCCACGCTGCTCTGGAGGGCCTTCAGGCTGCTCTGGAACTGGGTGAGCGTCGTCTCCGCCGTCCTGTCGTGTGCGGCCCTGGACGAGAGGGCTTCGAGGGTAGCGGTGTCGAAGGTTCCGCCTTTCGTGAGGTTGGAGAGATAGGTGAGGACTCTCTGCTCGTACCTGTCGTCCGAACTTGTCCTGTTGACGGTGATCAGCACGCCCTTCCCGTCTGTCTTCTCCTTGACCGTCACCGCGCCCTTCCTGTGGAGGTCGAGCACGGTCGCATAGAAACCGTTCTCGTCGAACTCGTTCACGTCGCCCTTGAAGAGGAGGTTTACCTGCCAGGGCTTGAGGGAGGTGTTCGGCGTGACACTGAGGTATTCGGGGACAGTGTAGCCGTTCTCCTGCCCGTACCGGCGGTACAGCCAGAAGAGGATGAGGGGGAGTGCGAGGACCAGCAGGACGGCAAGGGTGTGCAGCCCTGACGCCGCCTGGTACGGGAGGTTGTACCAGAACGCGCCTGACTCGGTCTGTCCCCTGACATCGTCCATCTGCCGCGGGAACCCGTCGATCCGATCCTTCGCGCCGGCAGGCAGGAGGAGTTCCACCGCGACGGGGTCGTTCCCCGCGGCCGCTCCGGTGATTGTCACGGTGCCGCCGTTCTGCTCCACGACAAGGCCGGGGGGATAGGCGTACACGGCCTCGATCCCCTCCCAATCAGGGAGGGTGATGGAGAGGTGGCGGTACGGGATGTGCTCTCTCACGAGTTTGATGTTCAGGTGGGTGGCGGTGCTGTCGTACTCGACCGGCGGCCTGACCTGGAAGGTGTACTCGACGGTGTACGTCCCGGCGTCGAAGTAGCCGGGGTTATAGATGCCGACCTCGTTCGGGTAGGCCTTCTCCCTGATGAACTCCTTCTCGGACTCGGATGCGCCCGGCGAGGCGGTGATCCCGCCGGATTCGTCCTTTGCGTAGCCGATGGCCCCTGCGGGCACGTCCATGCCGACATACTTGATATGCGGCATCGACCCGTCAGAGAAGAGGAGGGGATCGTCGAAGTAACGGAAGAGCATCCTGTACTCTCCGTCTGCCTTCACCTCATAGGTGTATCTCTCTATCAGGGTACCATTCTCGAAGAGGGTCGCCTGGTAGTCGTCGACGACGAGGTCGCCTTCGAGGAGAGAGGGCAGGACGACTGTGGCACCGGCGGCGAGAAGACCGATAAAAAGGGTGATGAGGACGAGGGCAGCGATCTGCCTGTTTTCACTCAACCTCTGTCACCTCAGAACTCGATCTTCGGCGCCTTCTCGATCTCTTCCTCGAACTCCAGGTACTCGAGTTTCTTCATGTGGATGAGGGAGGCGACGATGTTTGAGGGGATCGTCTCGGTCATCGTGTTGAGCTGCTGGGCGATGTTGTTGTAGGTGTAGCGCTGGCGGGCGATCTCGTCCTCGATATTCCTGATGGAGGACATCAGTTCAGAGACGGTCGCCTGGGTCTTGA
>NZ_JAQVNX010000098.1 GCF_028702905.1 Methanofollis sp. | reverse complement strand
CCGGATAATCCCATCGATACCTGGGCAAGCGGTGCAATCGCTATCGACGGCGGCAGTGAGTATACCCTCTCGGACACCAAGACCGGTGTGGTCTACTCCTCCGGGTACCTGGAACCGGAGCATATATTCTAAGGTCATCCGAAAAACTCTCTTTTATTTTTGTGTCGCCGTGTGTGACGTTCCGGAGACCGCTCATGATCCAATCGGTGTCTCTCCCGAATTTCCGGAAGACCCACGCGGATTTCCGTCTTCCCCGCTCTTTCGGTCGAGAGACTCCACCACGCCGGGCATGGTCACCAGAACTCGACTTTTCCAGATTTAAATGTGGGTCATTCTATGGCGGGATAGCATCGGACGGGATCCGGCCGCCGCATCTGTCCCTCCCGGCCACGCAGGTCATCGAGGGATCTGTCCGGGGCGCAACTAACTCTCCGTCCCCGGAGTACATGGTCATCGACAGGAACGGCGGCAAGGCGATACAGACCGGATCTTCCGGGCTCCGGTAAGAAATCCGAACCTTTCCCTGCTCTTTTTCTGTACACGTTCTGGTTTGAACATTCGATAATGGTTTCAGAAATCGCTTTTAATCCGGTGCCTTCATTATATGCCTTGAAACATATCTTTGAGCATGTACGCGGCACCGAAGCCTGAACACCTCCCGTCCCGGCGACCGCATGGGAAGGCGAGCGGGTGAAGGGAGTTCTCTCACTGCAGAACGCTATCGTTCTGATCAGTTATGCCGGAACCGCTGCTGTCATCGCTTTTTTCCTGTCCCACATCGGCGAGGGCTGGGGCGGTATCGACGGCCAGCGTTTTCATGCCATGGCCGGGACCATCCTTGCAGGCCTGATACCATATGTCGATTTCGTCGACCCAAAACCACCTCTGCTCTACTTCACCATTGCTCTCATGGACTATCTCGTCCCTGGCAGTGCCGCCGACGCGGTGGTGATGGCCGCCCTGAATGTGGGGTCTGCCCTCCTTCTCTGGCGGATAGGGGTCGAGGACTATGGCCGTGTCGCCGGTTATTCGGCAGGACTCCTGTACCTTGTCGGTGCTGCGTTGGTGCAGGGATATTTTCTCTTCAGCGAGCAGTTTGCGGTCTTCCTGATCCTCTGCGCCTATACCCTCGCACGCCAATCGCGTTTTGCGGGAGCGGGTCTTGCCCTCGGCCTCGCCTGCGGGTTCAAGCAGTATGCGGTCCTCGGTGCAATCCCCCTCCTGTTGTTGATGCGAGCGGAGGGTGACCGCCGCTATCATCGCTTCGTCCTCCCGGTGGCGATAGCCGCTCTCAGCCCCTTCGGCGTGCTGTATATGGCATATGGTGCTGAAACTGTGTTCGATGCCCTCTTCTGGACATGCGGAGTCGCTCCGGCCTATCTCTGCGGCTCGGATATCTCAGGAATACCGAACTATTGTTCTGAGAGTCCTATCGGCTTCGTCGTCAATCTGGTGGCAAGCATTGCGATGGTCCTGCCGACCATCCTCTTTGCCGGCGCGAGCGTTGCCCGGCGAGGGCTCAGGACACCTTCTGAAAAAGCTCTATGCCTTTTTGCCTTCCTATTTGTTCTGACTATCCTGATCCGGCAATATCTCCATTACTGGATCATGGCCCTGCCCTTCCTTGCCCTCCTTGCCTGCAGGGAGTTTGCTGACGACCGTCCGGTCAGGCAGGATCCAGATGGGATATCCAAAGGGACCAGTGTAGAGAGATGCTCTCCTCTCCCTGACCCTCACAAGGAGGAGGGTCAAGGCGAGAGGGAGTGAATCAAAAAAGTGGGGAGTTTCAGACCTTCGCATTGAAGGCAAAGATCCGCCAGCCGTTCATGTCGAGCATTTTCAACTGGTTCCCTTCGATCTCGTAGCTCCTCACGGCCTTGAGGATCGACAGGTACCTCTCCTCCTGCTCCATGATCCCCTCGGGCTCAGCGCAGATCTTCTTCGTGGACCCTGCCGGGCCGAATGTCAGGGACGACCCCGAGAGGTTGTAGGTCGCGAAGTAGTTGTTGCACCCGGCCGATCCGGTGACCTTCCCGTCTTCCCCGAAGACTGCAGTGATCTCAGTCCCTTCAATGACCCGCACCGCGATGTCTCCAAGGTGGTAGGTGTCAAGCACCCAGGTGGTGCCCACGAGGGGCAGGGCGACGGGGGCCTGTGCCTCTTTGAAGACGAGGACTGCCGTGCCGTTCTCATCCCGGAGCGAGAGCCTGTCGCCTTCGATCGTGAAGGAGGCCACTGATTCGAGGAGTGACAGGAAGGTGCTCTCCTGCTTCATGATATCCTCGTCCGTGCAGGCCATCAGTGTCGATCCTGCGGGGCCGATGGTCATCTCAGTGCCGTTCACCGTGTATGTGGCGAAGTAGCGGTTGCACCCGGCCGACCCGGCGATCCTTCCGTCCTCGTCGAAGACGGCGGTGATCTCCGAACCCGCGATGACCGAGCTGACAGCATCGCCGGTGTGGAGAGACTCAAGGGTCCAGTTCGTCCCTGTCAGGGGCTTTGGCTCAGGAGGAACGGCCTTCGCAAACATCAGGACCTTCGTGCCGTTCGCATTCATCAGGGTCAGTTCCTCTCCCTCGATCGAGAAGGAGGCAACCGTTCCAAGAAGCCTGAGGTAGGTGCTCTCCTGCTTCATGACGTCCTCGTCCGTGCAGGCCATCAGTGTCGATCCCGCCTGGCCGATGGTCATCTCAGTGCCGTTCACCGTGTACGAGGCGAAGTAGCGGTTGCACCCGGCCGACCCGGCGACCTTTCCGTCCTCGTCGAAGACGGCAGTCACTTCGGAACCGGCGATGACCGAGACGACGGCGTCGCCGTCATTGTACCACTGGAGTTCCCAGTCCGTCCCGACGAGCGGTTCGGGCTCAGGCGGCACATGCTTCTTGAAGACCAGGACAGCGGTGCCCTTCTCGTCGAAGAAGGTCAGGGTGTCGTCCTTGACTTCATAGGTCTTCACCGTGTTGAGGAGGCCGAGATACGCGCTCTCCTGCTCCATCACGCCCGGTTTCATGCAGTACATCTGCGTCGAGATCGCAGGGCCGAAGGTGATCGCCGTGCCGTCTACGCTGTACGAGGTGGAGTAGCGGTTGCACCCGGCCGAACCCCCGGCCGTGGTGTTCTCACCGAACGCAAGGGTGACCGGAGTTCCTTCGAGGGCGTTCACCATCGAACTGTTCTGTGCATACGAGACGAGGTCCCAGGCGGTGCCGTTCAGGTCGATCCCCTGGACCGTTTCATTGTCTTTGCCCCCCGGTGCCTGCCCCGTACATCCGGCGGCAAGGAGACACGCGGCGAGGACGATGGCCGTACCCGCCAGGGGCAGGGCCTTTCGCATGGTGTCCTTCATAGGTCGCATGACCATGAGTGGATCCCCTCAATACATATATGATCCCATGACTGCGAGAAAATTCGCACCTATTTGTGCTCAAAATCGTAATCTGAGGCACAATATGTGGTTTTATGATGGTTCCAACCTGCCCCGGGCGGGTGGCGTCCGACCTGCACGGGACCTGACTCATTCGTTCTCGAAGGTTACCTCACCTCCGCCCGAAGTGTTCAATGGCCTTCGAATTCCCGAATAGTCTTCGGGAAGAGTACATCAACCCCGAATACCCGACCATAGATGCAGAGACATGAACACAGCCAGGACAAGGTCCGGGAAACCAGGCAGAATGGACGCACCCGCGGAGGACGGTGCATGAGCGTTGTTGCCTCGATCAGAGGAGTGAAGAATCCCGACGAGATCCCTGAAGTTCTCAGGGTCATCTTCGGGCAGGCGTCGGGCAGGGCCGGGGATCGAACGGCCACCTCGCCAGGGGGTGAGACGATGTGAAGATCGCCGGGAATCTGTGATACTCCTTTGCTCGGGCCGCACCAGCGCCTCGTGCATGTCAGGGGAATACCATGGTAATTATCAAAAAATCCTCGGATTGTGCCGGAAGCGAGTCCCAGGGTGGTCGGGACGATAGGTCTCCGGGACCATACACCAATACCGTGTTTCACACCCTCCTTATGTTTCACGCACCTGGTGTCGGTACGGGAGGACTGATGGACCTTTTTTTGCCTGTATTTCTTTCAGACCCTTTTCTGCCTGTATTTCTTTCAGACCCTTTTCTGCACCCTTCGGATCTTTCGGAAAAATGGTCAAAATCCGAAAGATATTTCGCTCCCTGAAAAATCCCGAAGATCTTTCGGGCAGTCCTCATATGACTCGAAATATCCACACTATTGTCGAGGAACATCCTGCATGCAGCTGATTGAACTCACATCCGGTGATCGTGCACGGATCATCGATATTCATGGTCGGGACGGTTTCATCCAGCACCTCGCCCTCCGCGGTGTTCAGGTCGGCCGCACCGTCACCATGGTCTCCTCCACCTTCGGTCCCATCGTCGTCCAGAGTGGCGACGGCGAGGTCGTGCTCGGCAGGAGGATGGCGGCACAGATTATCGTTGAGAGGTTGTATGACGCAGAAGAAACTGAAAGAGATGGAATATGGCGAGAGCGGGGTTGTCATCGAGCTCCGTGGTTCCCGTCACGATTTAAACTGCCTTGGAATCAGAAAAGGAAAACGCCTGGAGATGATCACCCGGCAACCGATCAAGGGGCCGGTGGTCGTCCTTGCGGAAGGGGTAGAGGTCGCCATGGGCCTTGAGATCGCCGCCCTGGTTGTGGTCGATGCCTGAAGTTCTGGAGCGACAACACCATGAGCAAAAAGCACACGAACTCCCGGACCGTCCTGATGGTCGGGAACCCCAATGTCGGCAAGAGCGCTCTCTTCAACCGACTCACCGGTGCCGAGGCCGTCGTCTCCAATTATCCGGGCACGACCGTCGACGTTATGAGGGGCACCCTCGTCGAAGGCGGCGCGACCTATGAGATCATCGACGTGCCGGGCGCCTACTCGCTTGAACCGCGGGACGCCGCCGAAGACGTGGCCGTCCATATCCTGAAAGAACACCCCGACGCCGTCGTGCTCCTCGTCCTCGACGCCACCCGCCTGGAACGCGGGCTCTACCTGGGCTTCGAGGTGATCGAGCGGGGTGCGCCGGTTCTTGTCGTCCTCAATATGATGGACGCCGCCCGCGCGAAATCGATCGCAGTCGACGCCCGCCGCCTGCAGAACCTCCTCGGCGTCCCTGTCGTCCAGACCTCGGCCACGGTCGGAGAAGGGATCAAGGATCTGGCAGGGATGCTCAGGAAGGCGCAAACCGCCGACATCGACGCTATCGCCGCACGAGCAAACGGTTCTTCGCCCGAGACCGCCCGTATGAGCAGGTGTTCAGGCTGCGCGGGCTGCGGGGGGTGCCACTGATGGGCCTCACCGCAGACCGGCGCTGGGACCTCGTCGACCAGGTCGCACGCAAGGTCGTCTCGACCGGCGTCTCGCGCCGCGGCCTTGCCGACGCCCTCGGCGATCTCACCGTCAAACCGCTCACCGGCCTGCCGGTCGCCCTCGCCGTCCTGTACGCCTTCTGGAGCGTCTTCTGCTCGTTCGCAGGCGACCTCGTCACCGACGGCTTCATGGTCAAGTTCTTCGACAACCGCTGGCTCCCCTGGCTCCAGAGCGTCTGGCCAGACCCGAACAGCATCCATTACTTCCTCTTCGTCGGCGACCCCCTTGCTGACAACTGTTTCGAGGCCTTCGGTGTCCTGACGTCAGGGCTCTTCGTCTCCCTCGGGGTCGTCCTCCCGGCGGTGCTCGTCTTCTACCTGACCATGACCCTCCTTGAGGACTCGGGGTATCTGCCGCGGCTTGCGGTTCTCGCCGACACCTTCCTCCACAAGATCGGGCTCCACGGCTATGCAATCGTCCCGACGATCCTGGGCCTCGGGTGCAATGTCCCGGCCGTCACCGCCACCAGGGTGCTGGAGACGAAGAAGCAGCGGTTCCTGATGATGACGCTCCTTGCGATCTTCGTCCCCTGCGGGGCACAGCTCGGCATCATGCTCGCCGTCATCCCTGAATCGGTGGGTTGGGTCATCCTGTATCTTCTCATCGGTTTCGCGGTCTTCGGCTTCCTCCTCAACCGCCTGATACCGGGGGAGAACCCCGAGATCCTCATCGACGTCCCGCCGTACCGCTGGCCGACATGCGAGAATGTGGGGAAGAAACTCTGGAACCGGACAAAGAGTTTCCTCAAGGAGGCGATCCCCTTCGTCTGGCTCGGTATCCTCATCGTCAATCTCCTGTACCTCGCCGGTGTGATCCAGGCGCTCTCCGATCTCCTCGCCCCCCTCTTCGTCACCTGGTTCGGGGTGCCGAAGGAGACGGCCGGGCCTCTGATCGCCGCCTTCCTGAGAAAGGATCTGGCGGTCGCACAACTCTCCACCATCGCCATGACGCCGTACCAGATGATCACCTCGGTTGTCCTCATCTCCATCTACTTCCCCTGCGTGGCCACCTTCGTGGTCATGCTCCGTGAGGGCTGGAAACAACTCCTGGCGGCCATTGCGACCCTTGTTGTGGTCGTCTTCGCATATGGCGGGGCGATCCATGGTATCGGCATCCTCCTCGGGGTGGCATAAATGAAGAGATCATATACCATCGCATCCGTCGGTGCCGCCCTCGTCGGAGCGGCGGCACTCGTCCTCGGCCTTGCCGACGTCCTTGTCTGGGCGGGCGGCACCGGGCCGGTCGGTATCGGCATCCTTGAGATCACCGGTGACGACTTCTTCCGCTGGGTATGGGGCGGTCTGGTCGTCGCCCTCGGAGGACTATTCCTCCTCGCAGGCACCCGCTCATCCGGCGATCTCGATCGCCGCGCCACCGCCGTCCTCGGTGCGGCGATGGTCGGCCTGATCGCCGGGTGCGATATCTTCGGTATGATCTGTGGCGGCATCCCGGCGGGAGAGGAGAGCGAGGCATTCTTCAACTCGATCGAGGGTTTCGTCGCCGGCTTTATGCCGCCGTACAGCCCGGCAGTCCTCCTGCTGCCCTTTGTTCTCCTTGTCGGCTGGCTCCTCCTCAATCAGAGGCAGGAGGCCTGACCAACCATTTTTGATGGAGTATGGCCAACGTACAGGGTGTGACCACCCTCACCAGAAAAGCCGAAGACTATCTGGAGGCGATCCTGAACGTCTCCCTTGAAAAGGGCTATGCCCGGACAAAGGACGTTGCAGGCGAACTCGACGTCAGTCCCTCCAGCGTCGTGGAGATGTTCCAGAAACTCGACGCCATGGGCCTTGTGGAGTACAGGCGGTACGAAGGTGTGACCCTCAGGCCCGAGGGCGAGAGGATCGCGCGGGTGATCAAGTCACGGCATGACACCCTCAAGTCCTTCCTGATGCTTATCAAAGTGCCCGAGGGCGTCGCCGATAAAGACGCGTGTTTCATGGAACACGAACTCCATCCCGAGACCATCGAGCAGATCGGAATATTGGTCGAATACTTCGGCAAAGGGGGCTGTCCTGCAGGAACACTTGAGCACTTCTCAGCGTTCTGCACAAAGTCCCGCTTCGAGAAACGCCACCGGTGAATATTAGAACCGTGCGGGCGATCGGTTCCCTGCCTGCATGATGACCGACCCCGCCTCCGTCTGGGTGGCCTTCGGGCTGACCCTGCTCGCCGGCCTCTCGACCGGCATCGGAAGCCTTGCCGCCCTCTTCACCAGCAGGACAAACACCCGGATGCTCTCGGTCGGGCTCGGTTTCTCGGCCGGGGTGATGATCTATGTCTCTTTTGTGGAGTTCCTCCCTCTCGCGCAGGAGGGCCTCGGTGTGTGGCAGACCGCGGCCGCATTTCTCGGCGGCATGATTGCCA
>NZ_JAQVNX010000097.1 GCF_028702905.1 Methanofollis sp. | reverse complement strand
ATCCTCCTCGTCTTCGGCGTCTTCATGCTCCTCTTCGGCCTCCTCCTCTTCGGCATCCATACGGGTGACCTCCCCTACACGCCGGACAGCACGTACGGTCTTTTCCTGGTCATCGTCTCCTTCCAGGTCGTCACGATGGGGAAGACGCCCTTCGGCGACCTCCGCCGGTCGTGGGCTGTCGTCGTGCTCGGCATCTGCACGGCGGTCGTCGGCATGGTCGCCTGCTTCATCCCCGGCACCCTGACCGCACCCGTCCGCATCCTGGTCGGCGTCCTCCTCGCCGGCGGCGGGACCGCTCTTCTCCTCCAACTGTTCCTCGTCGAAGGGAGGGCGCGGACGTGGCTGAAGGTGCCCGGCGTCCTGCGGCACCTGACTCTCGCCTGCACGGGCGTGTACCTCCTCTCGGTCGCCCTCGGCCTTGTCACCCTCCTCCCCGGCATCACGACCGACCCGCAGACGGCGGTGCTCCTCGTCCTCTACGGCGTCTTTTTCTTCTATCTCGCGTGGAGCATTCAGAAGACGGCGAGGGCGTACCCCCAGGGGGAGACATGACGCCCGACGACCCGCAGGCAGGGGGCGGGTGGAGGATTTTCCGGGACGCCTCGGTCTCCCTCCCGGTCGCCACCATCCTCGTCGTCGCCACCCTCCTGGTGCTCCTCGGCCTCCTCCTCTTCCCGGTCAACCTGGGGGCGATCCCCTTCTCCCCTGACGGTCAGCTCGGCCTGCTGATGGTCATCATGGCCATCCAGATGATGGCCCTGGGGGAGACGCCGGTGGGCCAGTACACCCGCTCCTGGCTCATGGTCCTGATCGGGGCCGTCTTCGCCGCCCTGGGGGTCGTCGCCTGCATCGTGCCGGGCGTCCTGACCGACCTGCTCAGGGTCCTCCTCGGCCTCCTGAACATCGTCGGGGGCGGCGTCCTCCTCGCCGGGCGGTTTCTCCCGGTGCTCCGGGGCGGCGGAGACCCGACGGCCGGGCCCATCCCCCCGGCCCTGAAGAAATTGCTGGTCACTCAGACGGTGCTGAACCTCGTTGCGATCGCCTTCGGCGTCAGCATGCTCGTGCCCGGCCTCGTCTCGGGCATGGTGATCGCGGGCGTCGTCGTGGTCAACGGCCTCCTCCTCTTCGCGCTGGCCGGGATTTTGATGGGGATACAGTAGCCATGCCAGGTATTGTACACGCCCGCGTGCCACCCCCACCGCCTGACGATGATGGGAATGGGAGAGATCGAAAAAAGAAAAACACGATTGCAGGCCCCTACAAATCCCCCACACCGAGCAACCACGTCCAGAGCGGGACGCACCTGACCTCCCCCTCCGTCGCCGCCGTATCCTTCGTGATCAGCACCAGGTCCTTCACCCTGCCGCCGAACTCCCCGGCAAACTCCCTGAGGGCATTCATCTCCCTTTCAGGAGGGGATTCAGTGTACGTGACATTGATCGCGGCCAGGGTGTTGTCCGGGTTTTTCAGGACAAAATCCACCTCTCCCGATTTTTTCCAGTAATAGGGCTCGTACCCCCGCCGCCGCAGTTCGAGGAAGACCAGGTTCTCGACACACCGCCCTTCATCGGCCGAGAACGTGAACGAGACGGCATTCCTCAGCCCGGTATCGATGCAGTAGACCTTCTTGCTGTTCCGTGCCTGCACCTTCAGGGAATAACTGAAGTACTGGACCTCGAAGAGCACCCTCGCCATCTCGGCATAGTGGATGTACTCCTGGATCGTCGTCGCTTCGATCCCCAGCACCCTCTCCAGCTGCCGGTAGGAATAGGGCGAGGAGATGTTGGTCAGGAGGTAGGAGAGGAGATCGCTCATCGCTCGCTGGTTGCGCACCTCGTTCACCCGGACGATATCGCGGTAGACGATGCTGTCATAGTACGCCCTGAGCTGGTCGACCTTCATGCCCTCATAGACCTGTCGCACGGCCTGCGGGAAACCTCCTTCACGGATGTACTGCCCGAGAAGGCGTAAAAGGTCGTACTTCATCGCCGTGAGCGCAATCGGGTCGGCGCCGATCTTCACTCCCCGAAAGAGGAGGTACTCCGAAAAATCGAGGGGGTAGACCGTGACAGCCAGATATCTCCCGCTGATCAGGGTCGAGATCTCAGAGTCGAGAAGATAGGAGGAAGACCCCGATATCACCAGCCTGAACTGCCCGCGGTCATAGGTTGCCTTGACCCACCTCTCCCATCCGGCGATTGCCTGGACTTCGTCGAAGACGAGCCAGGCACCCTCCTCGCTCCAGACCTCTGATCGGTAGGTGTCAAGCACCGTCTCCAGCGGGTGGTCGAGGCGGGCGAGGGCGGGTTCGTCGCAGTTGACAAAGAGGATCGATCTCGGGTCGACGCCCTGCGTATGGATCAGGTCGTGGATCATCTGGTACAGGAGGGTGGTCTTGCCCGAGCGCCTGACGCCGCTGAGGACCACGATCTCCCCGGAGGCGCAATATTTTTTGATCTTCGCAAGATAACGCTCCCGCCGCACACCAGTTTCGAAATCTCTGCTGCTCCACCAGGGGTTCAGCGCGACCAGGAGTTCAAGGAGATCAGCCACGATATTTTGTAGGGTTATAACCCGGCATAAATCTATGTTTCTGTATGGTTATAACCACTCAAAAACAGGGATATGCCCCCTCACACCCCGCGGCCCACACCTTTATTACCCGCCCCGCATCGATCAGACGACGGTGGAGCACATGAAAGTCGTCGCATTCAACGGGAGTCCGAAGGGGGAGGAGAGCAACACGCACGTCATGGTCGACGCCTTCCTCGAAGGGGCGGCGCAGGCGGGCGCCGATGTGGAGAACGTCTTCCTCGCGGAGAAAAAGATCGATCACTGCCTCGGGTGTTTTCAGTGCTGGGCGTCCCCGGCAGGGAGGTGCGTCCTGAAAGACGATATGGCGGAGTTGATCGGCCTGTACTCCTCCGCCGACATCGTCGTCTTCGCAACGCCCCTCCACAACGACAATGTCTCCAGTCGCCTGAAGATCTTCATCGACCGCCTCCTCCCGCTCGCAGACCCCCATTTTGTCGTGGACGCGGGGGGAGAGACCGTCCATCCCAGTAGGGGCGGGAAGATCCCGACGTTCGTGATGATCGCAAACTGCGGTTTCCCCGAACAGAGCCATTTTCAGGTGCTCAGGCTCCTCGCACAGCGGATGGCACGGAACTACAAGACCGAGTTCGTCGCCGAGATCTATCGCGGCGGGGGGCCCTGGCTGACAGAACCGGCCGCTGCGGAGGCGGTCGCACGGTACAGGGACCAGGTGCGGGCGGCCGGGGGAGAGGTGGTGACGGCCGGCAGACTCTCCGAGGGGACGAGACAGCGCCTCGAAGAACCCCTCGTCCCGTCGCCGGAGTATGTCGAGATCTACCGGCAGGCGGTCAACCGGTACTGGGACGATCTGTGGAGCGGACAGGGATAGGACGGCGCAAGCACCGGGAGACAGATGCCACACCTGCATGCAGGAGTCCGGAACCTCTCCCTCTTTTGAGATAAAAAAAATATCCTCAGGGCAATCCTTCCTACATGTCCGCCCTTCACGTCACGAGAGCATAGAGGTACTCGTCCATGACGACGCCGCCCTTCGTGACCGCCGACCTGTGGACCGCCTCCCGCACGAAACCGCACTTCTCCAGCACCCGCATCGACGCCGGGTTGTTCTCGAAGATCCCGGCCTGCAGGCGGACGATGGGAAAGAGGTCGAAGGCCAGAGGGACGACCGCCCGCACCGCATCGGTCGCGATCCCCCTGCCCCAGTACTCCTCAGAAAGCCAGTACCCGATCTCGGCGGTCCCGCGATAGACATCGAGGAGCGGGTGGATGCCGATGCCGCCCACGGCCTCGCCGTCCACCTCGATAGCCAGCATGAGGGCCGAGGGGGTGTGCGCCGCCATGGCGATGAAGGTCTCCGCATCCCTGCGGGTGTAGGGGTGGGGGAACGCGTCCCGCATATGGCAGGCGACCGCGGGGTTGTCGGCATGGCGGGCGAGGGCGGGGGCGTCCTCAGGGGCCCAGCCGCGGAGGACGGACGAGGGGGTTTCGCAGCGCATACGGACTTCGAGTGGGATTTCATCCCCCATAAACCTTCCACGAAGGTCTCTCCCGCGGCGCCCGGACACCGTCACAAAACCGGAAAAAATCCTTAATACGTCGCCGGAGAAACGCTATCGATGACACCGTATGACCCCGCCTCCCCGTCGACAGCACGGAGAGAGGTGCTCCTCTTTCTCCTCCTCACCTTTGCCCTGAGCAGCGTCGGGTGGGCCCTCACGACCGGAAGCACGACCCGGGAGAGCATCCTCCTCTTCACCCTCGTCACCATGTGGTGCCCCGGCATCGCCGCGGTCCTCACGCGCCTGTACGTCCAGCGGGACCTGAAGGGCTTCGGCTTTCGCGTCGGCGACATCCGCTGGCCGCTGGTCGGGATATTCCTCCCCATCGCCATCGGCCTCCTGATGTTCGGCGCCGTCTGGGCGACCGGCATCGGTGCGTTCGACACCGGGAGCGCCGCGACGGTCTTCAGCCTCGCCTTCGTCCCCGCCTTCCTCGTCGCCATCCTCCTCAACCTCTTCGCCGCCGCCGGCGAGGAGATCGGGTGGCGGGGCCTCCTTGTCCCGGAGATGGCGAAGTTCATGGGCTTCACCGAACTCGCCCTCCTCTCCGGCGGCATCTGGACGGCATGGCACCTCCCCATGATCCTCTTCTCCACCTACCACGGCGCAGGCCCCCTCTGGTTCTCGATCGCCGTCTTCATCCCCTCGGTCATGGGTGCCGGCCTCGTCCTTGCCTGGCTCACCCTGAAGTCGGGGAGCGTCGTCCCGGCCATCCTCTTCCACGGTTTCTGGAACTACTTCATCCAGCAGTTCTACCCGGCCCTCACCGTGCAGACGGCAGGGACGGAGATGATCCTCGGCGAGTTCGGCTGGGCCTCGCCGGCGATCTACGTCGTCCTGGCCCTGATCTTCTGGCACTATCGGGGCCTCCTGCCGGGTGCCGGGAGATAAGTCAGGGGGGTTTTCATAGGGCCAGCAGATAATGTGAAAGACCAGAATGCCAACAACTCCTCCCATCCCCCTTTTCTTCGACCCTGCAACCCCTTCCTGCAACCCCCGGACACGTGAAGGAAAGACTTTTCCCCGGGCACACCCATCAGGTGTCGCGCCCATCATCCCGATTAAATCTGGCATTCAATGCGTTAAACAGTAAATTACGCGAAATTAAAATAGCAACATCTATAATTCAAGAATTCATCTGATATAGTATGGCTCTACTCGACATGCTGAAGAACAGGAACCAGAAAGCAGAACCTGTTTCTGTTGAGTCTTCGAAACCCGAGTGTTATATCTGCAGGCGGTCGGAGGAGGATATCGCCGGGCTGACGGCCGCGATGACGGAAGAGGCCGATGTGAAGATCCGGCTCCTCCGCGACAAGATCGGATCGAAAAAGGACGAGGTCGTACAGTACTATCAGTCGATGGTCGATCAACTCGCCGGGAACGAATATCTCGAATTTAAGATCGAGACAATAAAAACGGACATCCCGCAGTTCGGCAAAAAGATCCCGAACGTCAATGAGATCATTCAGAAAAGCCGCTCAGACTCCGAAACCGTCTCGGCCGTCGTGGAGAGGTTGAAAGAGTCGATAGACCAGATCTCCATGGACCCGGCGTACGACATCAGCCAGGACCACCCTGAGATCCAGGAGGCCTGTGACGGGATCCGGTCCCTCGAACATGAAAAGCAGGCGATCGCCGACGCCCTGAAGATCAGGAGCAGAGTGCTGCACCCGGCGCAGGGGGGGCAGGTCACGGTCCACCTCTGCGGGATCTGCTCGGGCCTGCTGGAGGGATCGGCGGAGACCTGAGAGCGTCCTCTCTCACCGCCGGCATATGGCGGCAATGGACGATTTTCTCGGGGCCCCGCCGGGATACGGTCGCCTCACGCGGCTGGTGAATGGTCTGCGCCTGCGGGGCAGGACGGGACGCCGGTGAGGGGAGGCGCCTCCCGCACCGGGAAAAAGAGGGAGGCGTACCTCTCCGCAACGCGGGGATGGAGAGAAGGTTTCTCCGCGTCAAGCCACTCGTAGAACCCCGCCATCGAGCGATCGGGCGTCCGCATGCTCTCGAAGGCCAGGTCGCCCCCCCTGTCCAGGACGATCTTCAGGTACGCGTCCTTCCCCCGCATCTTGAAGTAGACGACAGGGGTGTACGCCGGGATATCGAAGGCGATCACCGCCCTGCAGAAGCGCCTGACCACGTCGTCGGCAGAGAGGACGGCGTCCTTTACCCTGACCCCCCTGTCGTGGAGCATCGTGCGGACGCCGAAGGTGTCCAGGGTGCCGAGCATGATCTTCTTCGAGAGGGGGTTGACGACCGACGCAATCGCGTCCATCCCGCCGTCCGCGCCGGAGAGCATGGCCCTGACGACCCTCTCCCTGTTGCCGTCATGGACCTCCCTGTAGTCGAAGGAATTTTCCGGGTGGAAACAGGTGAGGCTGACGGCCTTCGGGTGCGGCCCCGGCCTTTCCGGCCTCTTCCGCAGCGACCCCTCGTAGATCAGGTCCCTCATCTCCTCGACCGGGTTTGTGATCAGGACGAGGCAGTCGGGTTCTGCCGCGATTCTCCGGATGCTGGCGTACTGGGAGACGTCGACCGACGAGACCAGGACGAAGGGGACGGTCTTCTGCCCGAGCAGGGTGCCAAGCAACCTCTTCTTGTAGCAGACCTCCTCGTGGAACGTCTTCAGGCCCATGGCCGAGGTGATCACCTCGACAAAGCCCATGTTCCCGTGGTTGTCCACGAAGAGGAGGTCCATCTCGGCGATCGTCTGCCCGTTCCCCCTGACTGTCAGGTTCCCCTTCTCCGAGTAAAAAAATCCGTTCTGGCCGGGGTGCGGGGCAACGTGGGGTTCCTGCATGTCGTCCCCTTTCCTGACGATGGAGCGTACGAGGTCGGTCCGGAGGGAGAGGTCGAGCATGATCTCGTACACGAGGAACTCGTACCAGCTCCCTTCGGCCCCGCGCCGGACGGGGCAGTCCTCGGAGAAGAGGTCCCGTTTCTCATGGTACCCCAGGTGGCGGAGGGCCCTCTGCGCTATCGTCTCATCGAAAAAGTCGCGGGGGAATGTGCCGTCCAGCCAGGTCAAAAAATCCATTTTCAGATGAGAGAATGACCGCGGTGACACATTATCGTTTCTGTTGTGGCAGGCAACTTTTTCGGGGGGCCGGAGAGGCAGAGATCAGGTCGGATGACCTCTCTCACCACTCATCCGCCGCCACGGAAATAAAAATATTTTTCGTGCCGTACATCAAGCATCCACCCATGAACAAAAAATCCGAGGCAATCCTATGACAAAATCCCGAAAAAAATCTTCAGACACTCTAACCTTCATCCACACCGCCGACCTCCACCTCGGCAGCCCCCTCGCCGGTATCAGGGCAATGGACGAGCATATGGCTGAAAGACTGGTCCAGGCATCGTACCGCGCCTTCGACCAGATCGTTGACCTGGCCCTCAGGGAGGAGGTCGACTTTCTCCTGATCGCAGGCGACCTCTACGACAGCCAGAGGCAGCAGATCTACGACCAGCTCACACTCCTCCACGCCCTTGAGAGACTTAATGGCCACAATATCCCGGTCTACATCGCCTGCGGTAACCACGACCCCCAGAGCGCCTGGTCGCAGTCCATCCAGTGGCCGGAGAACGTCCATATTCTGGCAGATTACAGACCGGAAGTTGTCTTCTTTGAGAAAAATGGGGTAAGAAAGGCGGCCATCGTCGGGATGAGTTATCCCCGCTCATCAGTCTGGGAGAACCTCGCCGCGACGTTCCCGGAGAAAGAGACTGACT
>NZ_JAQVNX010000096.1 GCF_028702905.1 Methanofollis sp. | reverse complement strand
AACTTGTCCACGTAGAAACCGCCGAGGAGCAGGTTGTTCAGGTTCGTCTGCGTGAAGCCGGCGCTGCGGAAGAAGGGGATCCACACCTGGTGGATCTCCAGGTCATTCGGCGAAGCCGCCCCGTCCTGGATCCTCAAGATGCGGTTGAGGAGGGACGGAAGCTGGGAAGCCGGGTCGACCGGGGCACCCTGCAGGGTGGCGTCGTCGCCGAGGTTCAGGTTCGAGAATGTCTTGCCGGCACAGTTCTTGTCTGCGTCCATGTTCAGGCCGGAGAGCGAGCCGGCGGCGCCAGCCTTAGGGACAACCACGATGTTTCTCATGATCAGGTCCTCGAAAAGATGTTCATGATGCCTTTCGTCTGCTCGCCGCTCTCGTCGTACTCCTCGACGATGTCGGCGATCGGGACCGTGCGGACTACGGTGTCGCCGTTGAGGAAGACGTAGTTGCCCCCGTCGATCCGGTAGCAATCGGCGTCCAGGACCTCGCGGCCGGCGGGAATGTCGATCTGGATCTGCTGCGCCATCAGACCGACCCCTTCACCTGGTAGAGAGCGTTGTGGCTGCCATCGGCGTCGACGTTCGTGAACCGGATCGCCTTGACTCGGTCGGGCACAGCATAGATGACCAAGCCGAGCGATGCCGGCAGGACAAACTTGCCCTGATATCCGTCACCGTTGCCAGTGTCGATCTCGACATAGACATCCTGGTCCTTGACGAAGATGTCGGTCTCCCGGCATGCAGTGGGGAAGACCTCTTCCCGGGGCGAGGCGGCCGACACCGTGACGAACCCGATGGCGCCGGTCGAGGGATTGACTTCGTAGGACGTCGCCGCGGCCTCGACTGCGACGACAGGGATGTTGACCTCCTTGCCGTCGACGTTCACGCGGATGGTCTTGACGTACTCCCGGTTCGGACCAGCCGGGATGCTGATCTGGCTTTCTGTCATGCCTGCAGGGTCAGGCAGGGGCAATAAAAAGGAGAGTCGGGTTAGGTTGCGGTAATGGGATACTCACAGGCGATGGTGCAGCCGATCGCATTCCACACCTTGATGGGGGTGGCGAGGACCTCCCGGCCGAGCATCGCCCCCCCGGACGCGGCATTGTGGATCGAGATCTCGTAGAGGTCAGTGCCATCGGGGAAGTCTCCGGGCTGGAAGGCGCACTCGAAATGGACGGTGGAGCCGTCGGTTGTGATAACGCCGCACGCCCGCCGCTTGACCGGAGAGACCATTGGTTGAGTGGAGGTTGGTGTGGTGGTGCCGGTGCCAACCTCCATGTACCCGAAGGGAGTGCCGAGGCCTCCTGTGAGTTTTGCCAGCTCTTCCAGGCCGGTGTAGTAGATCGCTTTTCCTGCTGACATGCCTCATTGTCTGTGGGGGACGATAAAAAGGGAGGTCAGGCAGGGACGATTGCTATCAGATCGTCGAAAAAGATGGCGTTGTCCGTATCGCGGTCGTAGTCCGATTGTATATCTGCTCTAAGTTTGAGAGTGTGAATCCCAGAAAATGCCCGTACGTCGATAATAAAATCGTACCATGTATTTTCGTAATAGTAATCATACCGGGATCCCTCTGCATTATATGCCTCTCCGGCCATCACCTTTGACGCAACGGTGGTGTCATCTATCTGGACTGAGATCGTCATACCCCCTGTCGGCCAGTAATGATAATCTGGGTATAGTCCATGTGATAGGAAAGAGACCTTGAGATACCCCCAACTCGACATATCCAGATTTTTCGAGATGTACCCGTAACCCTTTCCATAACGTACCCCTGCCCACCCCTGGTGACAGTGTGTCATTATTTTTGCTGCATATGTACCGGATTTTTTATATTCGGTACCTGCGCTCAATACTGCTGTGAACTCTTTTCCTTCACTCGAATTGCCCAGGTTGACAGCGGTCAGATCCCAACCCGAAACAGTCTCAAATCCAAGCACACTGTCCTTCGTTGGATGTACCGTACCCACGCTTGCCCCCATATTGAGGGATATGTTGGGGTATTGGTATGGGGATGGGAGGAGGTCCAGCACAGCGGTTCGGAACATGCCAGCGCCGATCGCAGCAGCCGGTAGAGTGCGGTGGTGTCGAATGATCGGCAGGATCCCGGCGGGCTTGGATGCCTGCAGGATCGTGCCAAGGGCCGACTGCGTCTCCAGACCGAGGTCGCCGCGCTCGAGGAGGAGGTCAATGCAGAACGCTCCGCGATCTCTGGACGGGGCAGGAATGTCGGGCGGTTCGAGGAGGGTGAAGTCCGTGCCGTATTCCCAGTCCGAGATGGTCGCGATCGCAGCCAGGATGTCGGCCCTCGTGCCGGAAACCTGCCGCCGGCTGAGCTCGACGTAGAACCTGTTTCTGAGCTGCTCGTCGGTCTCGTTCGGGTTGCGCACGAGGTCGAGCAGGGCGACGATCCTGTCCAGGCTGGCGCCGCCGGCCTGGCCGATTTGGTGGGCGTCGAGGATGTCCCTGAACGTGCAGCCAAGCACGTCGAACTGGTGCGCTGCGATCGCTGCGATCTGTGCGTTGGTGGTGCCGGGGTATTTTGCCAGGGCACTGGAGAGGCGCCTCAGGATGCGGTCGGAGGCCGTCATGCTGCCACCGTGATGGTGTGCGGGCCGGCGGCGGGTTTGGCGCCGGCAGCGATCGCGATCGTCTCGCCGAAGGCATCGGCGGCGGTCGTGCCGTCGGTGGCGCTGCAGGCGTTGAGGCCGTCGACTCCCTCAGCGTTGAGGATGGCCCCGACGACGTCGCTGTACTCGATGTCCTCACCTAGGGCGAGACCTGAGAGGTAGGAGTTGATGGCGGATGAGACGGCGGTCTGAACCTGCTCGTCGGTGTAGCCGGCGAGCTTGCGCACGGTGGCGGTGACGGTGATCGAGACCTCGTCCGGACGGCTGAGAGACACCTGAATCCCTGCCGGCCGAGTGGCCTCGATGACGGCGAGGAGGTCCTCGTCGGCGCCGCCCGAGACGACGCAGGTGATGGAGCTGGTGTCGAAGTCCTCGACGATGCCGGCAGCGGTGACCCCATCGACGTCCAGGAGGGCCGACTCCAGGGCGCTGATCGTTGCCCGGGCCTGCGGGGCGTAGGTCCTGGTGCGGGCCCTGAGGGCGGCGTCGGATTCTGTGTCGGCCCCGCCGGCCATTGCAGCGGCGTTGGTAACGGTCTCGATGCCGGCGACGGGGGTGAGGATCGCGGTGATGGTGGCGATCGCTACGTTGCCGCCGGCCCCGGGTTCGTCGGCCTGGACCGCGGCGCCGATCGAAGTCCCGCCTTCGACGAGGGTGACGGCGGCCGAGGTTGAGAAGGTTACGGAACTGTCCGCGGTGGCGACCTGGGTGCCGGCCGGGATGAGGAGTCCCCCTGCAGGGGCAGCGGAGGACCTGGCGAAGGTGACGGTGCCGCCGGCCGTCGTCGCCGGGTTTCGCTCCATGCCGAGGATCGCCACGACAGCGTCCAGGCTGGCACCCTGGGCGGTGTCGAGGTAGCCTGAATAATAGACGCTTTCGAGGAGTTGCCAGGTCCTCGCAAACTCGTAGGAAAGGGCCTTGAGGAACTGGCCCAGGGGGGATGGGTCTCCGAGGTCTATGTCGGAGCCCATGTACTCCCGGGCGAGGTCCTGCATCTCCTCGAGGATTGCGGCATGGTCCTGGAGAGAGAAGCCGGTGGCGGTGACGCCATAGTCGGTCACACTACCGCCTCCAGGGAGACGGCCGTGCCGTCAGTGAGGGTGGCACGGATGATGGCGGTAGCTGACCGTCCCTTGAGCGAGACGGCGATATCGTCGACGCTCTGCAGGTAAGGATAGGTCTCGAGGGCGGCGCGGATCTCGTGCCTGATAACCTCGGCGTTCCTGCCGGCGTCGATCATGGCCAGGTAGTCGGTGCCGAAGGCTGTGTTGAGGGGCAGCGATCCTTTCAGGGATCTGAGGATGACGGTCAGGTCCTGGGTCGCCTTCTCTGTACCGGTGACGAGGGCCAGCCGGTGCATTGAGGAGACGACGAGGTCCCCGTCCTCGTCGAGTTTCAGGGTTGTGCCGAACGACATGCGTGATGGGTCTGTGATGGGGCTAAAAAAGGAGGGTCAGGGATCCTCTGAGACGAGGGTCTGGGTCGGCCCTTGGATGAGAGAGAGGGGATGGCCGCCGGCGTCGTCGCCGGTGTCGCCGATCCTCAGGACCGGAACTCCATCGATGTCGACGAGGGTGGAGTGGGTGGCGCCGAGGGCGATAGTGTGGGTACCCTGGACGGTCTGGCCCTGGACGAGGAGGAGCGCCCCTTCGACGTCGACGAGGGTCTGCGCTGTGCCCTCGATCGTGAGCAGGCCGGCACCTTTGTCGTCACTGCTGATGTCGTACTCGACGATGGTGTCGCCGGCGACGGCAAGGTTACTCATTGGATGCCCCTGTGTGAGATGTGGGCCGCCTTGAGGATCATGTTGCCGGCCGCGTCGATCTCGATGCCTGCTCCGGACTGATGCTGCAGGAGGATCCCGCCGGCCGGCACCGCGGGGACGTCGGCGGTTCTGGGGACGAGGCCGGCGATCACCAGGGCGTGGGCGAGGTGGAAGGCGATCTCCTCGTTGACGTCGACGATATCGAGGTTCTTGAGCTGCTTTTTGAGGTCGTAGTGAGAGTACGCGACGAGGACTATGTCCCCGACGGCAGGGGCAATCCAGAGGGCGCCGGCGCCGAAGCGCTGGGGGGCGACCGGGACGGCGCTGAGGGTGATCTCCCGGCCCCGTCTGCGGTGCTTCAGGCGGACGTTGACAGTCCAGGCGTCGAGGTCGACGCCGGTGACGATGGCCGGGTCAAGGGTGTTGAGCCTGGCGATCTTGCCGTCTATGAGGGTGGTGAGAGCCTGGGCGATCATGCTGTTTTCACCTTGAGTTCGGTGGTGTAGTCGGTGCTGTCATGCGAATACGAGATCGCCCGGTAGTCGCCTGATGCCCCGGGGATCCTGGAGGCGAGGCGGATCACGCTGTTGACGGCGACCTGCCAGGTGAGGAGGCAGGTGATGATGCGATCGTAGGCGCCGTCGTCGGGGTCGGCCTTCTTGGTGCTGATGAGGCCGGTCGCCGACGAGGCGACGATGGCCTCGGTGACGGGACGGGAGTAGTCTGCAGGGACGAAGTAGCCTGCCCCGCCCTCGACAAAGAACCTGAACGGCTTCTTCTCGTCGGCGGTGTCGTCGCTGCCGCTGCACTGCTGGGCGCACCACTGCAGAGTGGCGGCGATGCTCGGGTCGCTGGTGTACTCGTATGGCGTGACTGCCTCCTGGTCGTCGATGTATCCGGTCGGGACGTCGGCGGCGGCGAAGGCGTCGGAGACGATCTGCCGGATGGGAGTGCCGGCCGGGTAGGTCCTCGGCTCGGCAGAGGTCGGGAAGTCGCTGCTCGTGCAGAGGATGATAGTCTTTGTGTCCTGGCCGTCGATCTCGTCTTCGACGTTGTCGACGGACCCGAGGAAGATGGTGCCGTGGTTGCCGGCATACCCTGCGTCGAGGGTGACTGCCTGGTCGGCGGCAAGCTGGGCCCGGGTGTCCTGGCTGAGGTTGTAGATCGTGATCTCCGCGGTGCCTGCCGCGCTGGTGCTGTCGGCGCTGTCGACGGTGAAGTCGATATCGAGGGTCCTAGCAGGGATGAGGACCTGGCCGACCTGCAGGGAGGTGTATCGGTTCCAGAGCTGCGTCGTCATGTTCCTATCCACACCTCCGTCGCGGAGAGGGCGAAGAGGGTCATGAGGACCTGGTGGGTGTCGGGGTCACGGGCCACGACGGGGGTGAGACGACAGATACGGGTGAGGAGGACTGTCGCCCCGTCACTGATGCGGACGATCCTGATGGTGACGTACGCCTCGTCCGAGTAGGCGTCTCTGAATGTGTAGATGTACCGGATCCAGGGGAGGTACATCTCCTCCTGGGTGATGGGGTCGTCGATGAGGGTCGGGACCTGGCGGAGGTATGCGACGTACGCCTCGCCTGAGACCTTGAATCTGACCTGCTGGGAGAGTCCGATATCGCGATCGATCGGGAGTCTATAGAGTTCTGCCATATCACATCGCCAGGGCATCGTAGAATTTGCCGCCGAACCCGAGGGTGCCGTTGTCGCTCTTCGCCCAAAGGTTCATGGTGTCCTTCCATGCCTCGTTCTCTGACGGGGTGGTCAGGTCCGTCTTGTCGATGGGGATCAGGGCGAGGGTCCGCACTGTGTATCCCCCGGGGAACTGCTCCTCTGCGAGGGTCTTTGCGTCGGTCAGGCCCGACGATATCGTGACGGTCTGGGTTTCGACGATCAGGACCTGCTGCAGTGAGACGGTTGCCTTCGTGGTGTTGGTGGCCTTCCCGTACTGGTCGCTGAGCTTGAGGAGGACGACGTTGTCGAAGACCCCGTGCGGCGTGACGAGACGAATGGGCTGTCTGGCCACATGCAGCGATTCGAGGGTGGCGTACTCGTCCGGGTCGCGCATGAGTTCAAACTCGATTTCGAAGGTGGCGGGATTGAGGGAGACGTGGTCGCTGACGTCAGAGCCACTTTCCAGGGGATGTTTTGGCGCCGCGGCGTCCCGCGTGAGGTCGAGGGTTTTGACCGCGGTGAACTGGTGGCCACCGAGGAGGATCTGATCCGGCATGTGTGATGGGTCAGGGGATAGGCGATAAAAAGAGAGGTCAGATCGTGGCGCCCTTGATCTGGCGGGTCAGGTTGCGCTCGGTCTGTTTGCTGGCTTTCCTGGTGGCGGTGGTGATGATCTGCTCTACCTGGCCCTCGTCGAGTTTCTCGGTGCGGATGTCGCCGACATTGACTTTGTACTCGGTGTTGATCACGGTGGTCGAGGTGTTTGCGGTGGTCACTGCGGTAGAGGCGAGCATGTCTTTTGCGGCGTTGGCTCCCAGCTCGGCGGCGGTGAAGCTCATTCCGATGGGGGTGAGCCTGAAGACGCTCTCGGCGATCTTCCAGAGAGGATGATCGGTGAGGCCCTGCCAGGCGCTGCCGACGGCGTCAGGGATGGCGGTGATCCACCCCCAGACGGTGCCGAGCACTCCGGCAAGGTATTCGAAGGACCCGGTGAGCCAGGGGACGTTCTGGTTGAGCCAGTCAATGGTGCCTTTCAGGGCGCTGTTCTCCCAGCCCCTGGAGACGAGGTCCCAGATCAGGTATCCGGCCCCGACGACGGCCCCTGCGAGGGCAATCCAGGGGAGCCATGGCGAGACGAATGCCCACCCGGCCGCGGCGCCGGCGTAGAGGGCAGCAGTCAGACCGCCGGTGGCGTAGGCCTGCGCCACCTCCGCGGGGATGATACGAGCGTAGATCGAGGCGGCGTACGCGGTGGCTGAGGCTTTCAGGACGAGATATGTTCTTTTCATCTCGTCATAATTTGCGATCACCATCGACGCTGCAGCAGCATTGATCAGGAGCGGCCCGGTGATGCCGGCGATGGCGGTAGCGAGGAGCCCCCCTGTGCCGACGACGGCTTTCATGGGGCCGGGCATACTTTCGAGCGCTGATGCGAGCCCCTCATTCGCCTTGGTCGCTGTGGCGATGACTGGAAGAGCGCCTTCGGACATCTCCATCTGCACCTCTCTCCATGCCGCCGCCGAACTCTTGAGGGTCTCGTTGAGGGAGTCCTGGGAAAAGTCCACATCTTTCAGGAGGTCGTCGCTGTGGTCGAGCACGGCGTTGATGAATGCAATCTTCTGCTGTTCGGTTGTGAGGGCGTCTGATGAGATGCCGAGAGTCGCAGCGTATTTTTTGTTTGCATCGTCGATGTCGATGATGATGCCGAGGTTATCGAGCCAGAGTTTGGACTCTCTGGCAGTACCCGTCATGATCGAAGTGTAGTAATACGACATGTCGCCGCCGAGCTGTCGAGTCGCTGCCCTTGCCATCTCAGTCATGACCGGGAGAGCATCTGAGGAGATGCCAAGGAGCAT
>NZ_JAQVNX010000095.1 GCF_028702905.1 Methanofollis sp. | reverse complement strand
TTGCCGGAATGGCGCTGATGGCCGGGATACTGGCGGTGATGTGATGCGCCCGGGCATCATCTGGCGCGAAGATCGTGTGTGTCCATGCTGACGCTAAAAACGTATCGTGATGCCTCCGTATCTATTTGTATTCTTTTTAGGGTTTGTAAATAGTGGGTGTGAAATAGAATTTGGATATAAAAAGCGTAACGTATATTATATATTGCAATAAAATATTGGACGGAATCTTTCATATCCGGGGCCTGAGAATCCGTAATCTCTAATTCTATCGTAAAAAGACAATTGGAATCATTTTCCGATGAGTCTTATCGGCAGCACAGAGAGTGCAGACCACCAGGCCAGACCGTACGTAACAGAGAGGGTGTGGCAGTCCTCCATGACAGTGTAAAGAGAGAGAGTATGGATCGAATGGGAAGAGAGAAGAGCAGTTCGAGGTTTTCCGGGTCGTTGGTGTCCTGCATGCATTCCGGAAACCTGCTCATAAAACAAAGTCTCGGGCATCGGGATGAAAAATGCCGCAGGTGTTTTTCATGGTAAAATTTCATAGTCCTGGTGGCATCAGATCTGAAATGCCTTTTTTCCAGGAATCTGAAGGTCAGGTCGATTATGACCTCCTGATCGACAGCATCGTCGCGGAGATACCCCACGACCTGGAGGCCCTCGGGAAGGTCGAACCCCTGTGCCCGTACTGCGATGCGTATTTAAAGGAGAAGCCGATGGCAACGAAAAAATGCCCGGCATGCCGCAATATCATCCATGTTCGGAAACGACCCCTGGACGGGATACGGGTTCTTGTCACCGACGAGGAACTGGAGAGGCTGGAGGTCCAGGAATATATCTCACGGGGAGACTATGCCCGCAGGATCGTGGCATTGAAGGAGACAATGCAGAAGTTCCAGTCCGCAGGGGATCGTATGTGGCGGTGCGACGGCGGCATCTATGGCCGGTTCGTTTCAATCGATGCCTTCTGCATGCATGGCAAGGTCGTCACTGCAGGTTCGACGGAGGAGAGGGAGGCCCTCAGGGTATTGTGCACTCCCGGATGTTTGGGGGAACCGGTGCAGGTCGATAGCACTCTTTTTGATGACTCCTATGCCGCCCAGCGCTATGAGAGAGCACTTGAAGTCCTCCAGCTTCTCCCGAAGAGCCGGGAAAAGAGTGAGTATGCCAGAGACCTGAGAAGAATCGTCGGATATGACGAGTAAGGGGGATATATATCGCCGCTCCTGTTCTCTCCCCCTGCCAGGACGTGACGGCCCGCAGGAAGAGAGGGGGAACGGTATGTCTATATTACGATGCGTGTATCTCTCCCTTGATACTCCGGCCAGCAAATATAGGGGGAGGTGCTTGAAGCAAATGGCACGGGTGGCCGATGAAATCATGAGCATAAGAGGCCGGTATCGCGCGAGGTGAGGAGAATGATAGACATCTTTTATGATCTCTTCTTTGTCCCTATCCTCTTTCTGAATGTGCTCTTTGCGGTGACAATTGTTTTTTTCGAGCGCAAAAACCCCTCGACTACGCTTGCATGGCTCAGCATCCTCTTTTTTCTCCCTCTTCTTGGCTTTGTCCTCTATCTCTTTCTCGGCCACAACTATCACCGGGAACGCCTCTTCAAGGCGAAGGCCGAGGACGACGCCCGTGTCCAGGGCCTGATCGCCGCGCAGATGAAGAGCCTTGCCGAAGGGGAGATCGTCTTCAGGGATCCCCGTCTGGGGGCCTACCTGAGCATGGTCCTGATGCTGATGAGGAACAACTGGGCCTTTCTCACGGCCGACAACAGGGTAACCGTCTACACGGACGGCGAGGAGAAGTTTGCCGCCCTCCTCGATGCCATCGCCGGGGCGCGGGACTTCGTCCATCTCGAGTATTACATTATCAGGGACGACGCCCTCGGGCGCCGGGTCGTCGGCGCCCTCACGGAGAAGGCGCGGCAGGGCGTCGAGGTCCGCCTCCTCGTCGACGGCCTGGGGTGCGCGCGGCTGCCCCGCGACTTCTTCGACGCCTTTGTCGATGCCGGCGGCCGTCTCGCCCGTTTCTTCCCCTCGGTCGTCCCGTACCTGAACCCCAGGATGAACTACCGCAACCACAGGAAGATCGCGGTCATTGACGGCAGGGTGGGCTTTGTCGGCGGCTTCAATATCGGGGACGAGTACCTGGGGAAGGACTCGCGTTTCGGTTACTGGCGCGACACCGCCCTGAAGATCGAGGGCTATGCCGCCGCCGGCCTGCAGGGGAGGTTCTTCCTGGACTGGAACTTCGCCTCGGGCCCCGAACTCTCCTACTCCCCCCGCTATTTTCCCGAGATGGCCCCTGCCGGGGAGACCGCCATCCAGATCGTCTCCAGCGGTCCGGACGCCCGGTGGAACCAGGTGAAGGAGGCCTATCTCAAACTGATCAACTCGGCAAAAAAGTCGGTCTATATCCAGACCCCGTACTTCGTGCCCGACGGGAGCGTCGCCGATGCCCTGCGGATCGCCGCCCTCTCCGGCGTGGACGTGCGGGTCATGATCCCCTGCAAACCCGATCATCCCTTCGTCTACTGGGCGAGTTATTCGTTTATCGGGGAACTGCTGGAGGCCGGGGTGCGGGCGTACACCTATGATCGCGGCTTCATCCACGCGAAGACGATCGTTGTCGACGGCATCGCGGCCTCGGTGGGGAGTGCGAACTGGGACGAACGGAGTTTCCGGCTGAACTTCGAGACGAACGCCTTTGTCTACGACCCCGCGGTGGCCGGGCGCCTCCACGAGATCTTTCTTGCGGACATCCGGGACTGCAGCGAACTCACCCCTGCCGTCTATGCAGCCCGCGGGCGGGTCATCAAGGTGAAGGAGTCGGTATCCCGCCTCTTCTCGCCTCTCCTGTGATTTCCTATTCACGCCGGCGTGTAAAATAGCGCTTAAGCCTGGGCAGGTTCTGCTCATAATGCACCTGCAGGGAGGGGATCGTGTACGGCAGGAACCCGCCGATGATCGCCCCGCCGGTGAGGGCCTTCCCGAAGGCGCCGGTCTCCTCGCCGATGACATGGCTCCTCTTCCGCCTGACCTCCTCGATGAACTCCTCGGCCGTGTCGGCCTGGCAGCAGGTGACCACCCCGCCGAGGTGGTCGAGGAGGTGGGAATCGGTGCCGCCGGTCATGCCCTGGCCCGTGCGGACCGCTTCGTCTGCCGCCTGCCTGTTCAGGCCCCTGCTCATGCCCCCGCAGATCACCTCCAGGGCGTCGACCCTCCCTGCCACCGCGGGGTCGATGGCGTGCTTTGCCGTGCACTTCAGGAGGCCCTTGTCGAGGAAGAAATAGCCGAAGGGGTGTGCCGCCGTGATGAGGCAGTCATAGCCCTTCCCCCTCTCCACCAGTTCCTCTGTGGTCAGGCGCACCGCGAGGTACGGGCTCTTCCCCTTCCTCTCCCTGATCTCGCGGGCATAGAAGTCCTGCAGGCCGGAGAGCGTCGGGAAGTAGAGGAGGATGTGCGGCCCGTCCGCGGTGCTGACCTCCATGCCGGGTACGACGAGGGCCTCTGGCCTCCGCTCCAGCGCCTCCGCGACGCCGCGGACCTCGTTGTGGTCGGTGATGGCGAGGCCGATGCCGAGGCTTTCCGCCCGTGCGAGGAGTGCCCGCACCGGCGTCGGCGCGTCCGAGTACGAGGAGTGGACATGGAGGTCTGCGGGGGTGTATCCCCTCTCCCTGATCGCAGCAGGGTCGGGACGTTCAAAGCGTATTGTCATGGTGAACGGCTAACGGTTTTGTCTGATTTTCGGCGGTCTCTGCGGGTGTCGGGTGAGATCTCTCCCTCCCCCACGGGATCCTGAGGGCATTGGCGATGACCGCGAAGGAGAGGCCCATGTCCCCGATCGCCACCGCCATCCAGAGGGTGACGAGGCCGGGGACGGCGAGGACGGCGATCCCGGTCTTCACGGCGATGGAGACGGCCACGTTCTGGCGGACCACCCTCATGGTCTTCCTGCTCAGGTCGATGAGGGTCTCGATGCCGGCGACGCGGTCGTGCATCAGGACGACGTCCGCGGTCTCGATGGCGATGTCCGATCCGATCGCCCCCATGGCGATGCCGACGCCGGCGCGGGCCAGGGCGGGAGCGTCGTTGACGCCGTCGCCGACCATGACCACCTCACCGAAGCGGCCGGTCAGGTCTTCGACGGCCTGCACCTTCTCAGCAGGCAGGAGTCCGGCGCGGTACTCGTCGATCCCGAGACGGCCCGCGACCGCCGCCGCGACCCTCTCGTTGTCCCCGGTGAGCATCACCGTCCTGATGCCGCGGGCCCGCAGGCCTGCGACGGTGGCGGCGGCGTCCTCCCTGATGGTGTCCATCAGCCCGATCAGGCCGATCACCCTGCCGCCGTCGCCGACGAGCACGACGGTCTGGCCCGCGGCCTCAAGCCGTCCTTTCTCCTCCTCCCACGCGCTCTCCACCTCGGGGAAGAGGCGGCCGTTGCCGAGGGCGCAGGCCCGGCCGCCGAGGGTGCCGCACACGCCCGAGCCCGGCACCGCGACAAAACCCTCGACTGGCCCGGCCTCCACCCCGGCCTCCCGCGCCTTTGCCATGACCGCAGCGGCGATGGGGTGGCCCGACCCGGCCTCCAGACTGGCGGCGATATGGAGGATCTCCCTCTCACCGGCGTCGCCAGACCCCTTCACCGCGGTCACCTGCAGGCGCCCGGTGGTCAGGGTCCCGGTCTTGTCGAAG
This sequence comes from Methanofollis sp., assembly GCF_028702905.1. NCBI lineage: Archaea > Methanobacteriati > Methanobacteriota > Methanomicrobia > Methanomicrobiales > Methanomicrobiaceae > Methanofollis > Methanofollis sp. The sequence continues at coordinate 3,389 of NZ_JAQVNX010000095.1, read as the reverse complement.
ACCACGACCCGCGCCCGGCCCACGGCCTCCAGGTAGTCGCTCCCCTTGATGAGGATCCCCTGCCTGGCCGCGGCCGTGATCCCCGAGACCATCGAGACAGGTGTCGAGAGGGCGAGGGCGCAGGGGCAGGCGATGACAAGCAAGGAGAGGGCGCGGTAGACCGAGTCGGCGAAGGGGATCCCGAAGACGAGGGGCAGGAGGGCGGTGACCGCGAGGGCGCCGGCGATGACCGCCGGGGTGTAGACCCGTGCGAACCTCTCGATGAACCTCTCCGTCCTCGACCGCCGCTGCTGCGCCTCCTCCACGTACGCGGCGACGCGTGCGAGGGTGCTCTCCGTGTCTGGCCTCGTCACCTCCACCTCGAGGGAGCCCTCCAGGTTCTGTGTGCCGGCAAAGACCTCGTCGCCGATCTCTTTTGCGGCCGGGACGCTCTCCCCCGTCAGGGCCGCCTGGTCCACCGACGAGGCCCCGGACACCACGACGCCGTCGAGGGGGACCTGGTCGCCGGGCCTGACCAGCACGCGCTCGCCGACCCCGACCTCATGGACCTCCAGCTTCGTCCATCCCTCGTCCCGCCGCACCAGCGCGCTCACCGGCGCGAGGGAGAAGAGGTCCGCGACCGACCGGCGCGCCCTCTCCGCCGCACGGGCCTCAAGGAGTTCGGCCGCGGCAAAGAAGACGAGGACGGTCGCCCCCTCCGCAGGATGCCCGATCAGAAAGGCCCCTGCGGCCGCGATGCCGATGAGGACTTCCATCGTGAACCTGAGCCTGAGGAGCGAACGGATGGCGCTTTTCAGGAGGTCGAACCCCGCGGCGAGCGCTGCGAGGGCGAAGAGCATCAGGGCCGCCCCCCCGTACGGGGTCGCCCCGTCGACGACCAGACCTGCGGCCAGGAGGACGGCCGCTCCGGCGATGAGCGCAACCTCGTGTCGCCCGTGGCCCTCTTCCTCTTCGTGGTGTGGGCCGCAGGCCGCACAGCTGCAGCCGCCGCCTTCACTCCCGTGCATGTGCGGCCCCCGCCCTGAGCAGGTCGGTCACGTGGTCGTCGGCAAGGGCATAATAGGCCACCTTCCCTTCTCTCCTGAAGGTCACCAGGTTTGCCCCCCGCAGCAGACGTAGCTGGTGGGAGATCGCCGACTGGCTCATTCCGAGCAGGACCGAGAGGTCGCAGACGCAGAGTTCCCTGCGACTCAGGGCGGAGAGGATCCTGACCCGGGTCGGGTCCCCGAAGATCTTGAAGATCCCGGCGACGGCCTGGCTGGTCTGGTCGTCGATGAGATGCTCTCTGGCCTCCTCGACGGCATCCTGGTGGATGCACCTGACCGTGCAGATGTCGTTATCCATATCTGATCACATGAACACATATGCATATGAAAGTGTGGTTGCGCCCTCTCCCCGGACAGAGGGATAGAGAAAGTTCCCGAGTAGAATCAGGCATGAACCGCGGGCTCACGCATACCGCATGAAAATTGTTCTGGGGTGTTTGCTGATCGATGTGCCTTCCCGCACGCTCGCGCCGGGGGCGCTGCCCCCGAACCCCCGGGATTGCGATAGGGCCGGGAAGGCAGAAGGCGGAGATTCCATCTCTGAAAGGGGATGCTCGATGAGAGTCAGAGCCTCGTGCAAACCTGGAGAGTCGATCTTCAGGATCATTTTCATGGTAAGAACCTGACAGTCAGGATGTGATGTGAGAAAAAGGGAAAAACGCCCCGGCCGGGATTTGAACCCGGGTCAAAAGCTCCGCAGGCTTCTAGGATGTCCACTACCCTACCGGGACACTGCAGATGTGCTCTATAAAATTGGTGGTTCTCCCATATATTCATTCCCCTTCAGCAGGCAGGGGAGGGGTCAGACTTACTCTGTTGTCTGTCCTGTCTGCCCGATCATCGCGGAGAGATCGACGGTGACATCTGTGCCCCGGATGTCCAGATGGTATTTTCCCGGGCTCATAACGAAGATTTTCTTTGATTCGTCCACGGAGTACAGGCCGGCAAAACCGTCCTGCGCCACAATATTCCCGTCCCCGTCGCGCACGGTCACCTCAAGCCGACTTCTGTCGCTGATGGTGGTCACCGTCTTCGTCTCTTCCTTATGGCTTCCATAACTGCTCTCATAGACAACCGTCCTTGTGACCATCTTCGGCTGAACGGAGAATTCCACAACAAGGGGCGCCTGTGTCACATTGATCTCCCATGCAGCCGCAGGATGGCCGTAGCCCAGCACGACCTTCTCGTGGATCACTTCCAGGTGTGCAGGCGTCGTCGGGGTGACAGCAGGGTGCTGCTGTGCCGGCGGACTCGGGCGGTCGGTCGTCGCGGGATATGGCGTCGCGGGACTGACATATTCGCTGTCCACGGTTGGGGTTGGTGTGTTCGGCGTGGGGGCGGGCGTATCCTTGGTCCAGAATGGTTTTTCCTGTGACCCACCTTCGGCCGCAGTGGTACATCCCGCCACCAGAAGGGCGGCGCAGACAAGGAGGGCGAGCAGCATGTGGAGGGACTTCATCAAATACGAGTACTTGCTCCCGGTATATATGGGTTTATAAGGTTGTCCGTGACGACCCTATATCTATGAGAACAGGCATCAAAATTTGTACTATATAAAAATTCTCCACATCTCAACAGAGGCAGGATCAACAATACGAGAGAATGAGGCCACTGTAGATATCTTCGGCTGACCTGAGCGAAGGAATAGAAACCCGCTCGTCGATGCCATGGATCGTTTTTATTTCTCCCGGGCCGTACTCCACTGTCGGGAATCCTGCCTTTCTCAGGTGCCTGGCATCGCTCGCTGCCCACTGGAAGATGGGGACGGCCTCTTCCCCGTACACGCGCCCGATCTCCGAAGAGATGCGCGTGGCAATCGTGGCAGACGGCGGCGTAAAGGAAGGTTCGGAGGTCGAGGTCACCTTCATCCTCGCCGCGGGCGCATGTGACGCGATCTCGGAGACGATCTCCCCGGTCGTGCACCCCCACGGGATGCGCAGGTCGAGGTCAAGGTCGCAACGCTCGGCAACGATGTTTGCCTTTTCTCCGCCTGAGATGACGCCCGGGTTGAACATCACCCGGCGGAGAATGCGGTCAAGCCCTTTTGTCCCGAAAATTCCTTCAAGCACCCCTGAAGACCGGGCGATGATCTCCTCCATCTCGCCACTCACCGGGTACTCCCGTTCGTGGAGTTCCTGGAGAAAAGAGATGAGTACGTGCGCATCCATGATCGCACTCCGCCCGATCTCCGGGTACAGGGAACTGTGCCCGGGTTTGCCGGAAAAGGAGAGGGAGAGCCTCGCCAGTCCCTTCTGCCCGATGCAGGGGGAGAGGCGGGGAGTCGGTTCGGCGATGAGGGTGTCGCAGGGCCGCAGCACATCCTTTGCAAGGAGATACTCCATG
>NZ_JAQVNX010000094.1 GCF_028702905.1 Methanofollis sp. | reverse complement strand
GTGGTGTACACGGTGGCGGCGGGGGCGGCCTTTATCCTGGGGAGCATCTTTATCGGGAAGCGCCTCCTGCCGTACATTCTGGTCAGGGCGCGGCAGAGCAGGACGCACGAGATGCCGTACTCGGCGGCGATCGCCGTCGCCCTGCTGATGGGCTGGCTCTCCAACCTCGCCGGTCTTCACTATGCGATCGGGGCATTCTTCGCGGGCCTGCTCCTCGGCGACCAGATCAGGAACGACAGGGAACTCTTCGACGGCCTTGCCGATTTCGCGTTCGGATTTTTCGTGACGATCTTTTTTGCGTCCGTCGGCCTGCTCTTCGAGGCGGGCCCGGAGATCGTCCTCTCCCCCCTTGTCCTGCCCCTCGTCGCCGTCGCCTTTGCAGGCAAGATCCTCGGTGGCTACCTCGGCGCCCTCCCCTTTATGGCAAGCCGGGCCGAGGCCCTGATCGTCGGCATCGGCCTCTGCCCGCGGGGGGAGATCACCCTGGTGGTGGCGAAGGTCGCCCTCCTCGGCGGCCTGATCACGCGCCCCCTCTTCTCGGCCTTCATGGTGACGGTCATCGTCACGGTCGTCGTCACCCCGGCCCTGATGGCAGCCGCATACCGGCGGTGGCTCCCTACAGGTGGCCGGCCACCCTGAGGTGGGCAACGATCATGCAGACCTCGAGTCTGCCGACGGCGACGCCGTCCCTGTCGACGACGATGAGGACAGGGTAGCGGTAGCGTTCCATCGCCTCCATCGCCTCCCTGAGGGTGGCCGCGGCAGGGACGGTGATGTGGCTCCGCGTCATGATGTCGGCGGCCACCGTGGCGTCGCGCCTGAGGAGGCACTCCAGGCACGCGGTCTTTTTCCGGCTCCGCACCCCGACGACCGGCCCGACGGCGGCGAGGAGGTCGAGGGCGGTGATGAACCCGAGGAAGCGGTTGTCCTCCCCGGCGACGACGAGGTCGGTGCAGCCCGGTGCGGCGAAGCGCTCGAAGACCTCGGGCAGGGGGGTGTCGGGGCCGATGGTGGTGACGACCTCTGCCATGACCGCGGTGACAGGGATGTCGGTGGGCTGCATGGGATGGTGGTGTGTGGGGGTGGAGGGGTATAGAGGTTTTGGGGGGGTATTTTCAAACAGGCAGGATGAAAGAGGTGATGAGAATGTATCGATATCTCATCGTTATCGAAAAGACGGAAGGGAACTATTCGGCATATTCTCCCGACCTGCCGGGGTGCGTGGCGACAGGGAAGACGCGGGAGGAGGCGGAGGAGAAGATGCAGGTCGTCATCGAGACGCATGTCAGGGGACTATCGAAGACGGCCTCCCGGTGCCCGAGCCGCAGTCGTTCGCGTCCTATGTGACTGTGCAATAAGGTGCATGCAAGACCATCTCAGAATCTCTTTCAAAATCCGAAGCAGGCAGACGGCCTCCTCACTCCCGACGAGAGTATGGTTCCCGTTCAGTGCCCACACTGCAAAACCATTGTCGGGCCGACCACCCGGCATTGTCCCGACGACTGCGGCGCCATCTCGCCGACGACACCGAGGTGACCCGGGCACGGTCGGACGCCGGATATGGTGAGGTAGAGGATCAGGAAAAGACGAGGCGGCAGTAACCAGGTCGGACGTCACAGAGAGGCAGATAAAAAGGGATCAGGCGAGGTTTAACAGATATACAACACCCGTCCCGACAAGTATTGCAACGCTGTAACTTAGCAGCGTCCCGGTGAGAATGTATTCGCTAATGTCTCTTTTATCAGTATACCGGAATATCGCCTTTGCACCCACTAAAAATCCTATGGCAACATATTGATCCACGAGAATGAAAGAGAGTATCAAAAAACGTTCGAGATAACCGATATATGTCCCTGCATTTTTTAACCCGTCATCCTCGGTTCCTTTTTTCTCTTTGTTCGCCTTTAATTCAATATAACCCATGAGTTTCCCGATAAAGACGCCCCCCGGCCAGAGGACAATGAGATACCCAAGAAGGATGACGATCACGTTGTAGATCGTGACATCATCAAAATACAGATTCGACGGTGCCGGGTTGAGGCCACAGATACACCACCAGATCAGTATCAACACCAAAATATGGAGCGCCTGGTCTACGAAAAAAAGACGGACATCCTTGTATGTCGCGGAATTCCCGTCTGTATCGTTCAAATATGCCTTAAAACCATCAATAATGAGATGAGTGAGGCAGACGATGATAAAGACCCCTATCGCCAGAGTCCAACCACAAAAATAAAGAGTCGGTACAAAAGCGAGGACGCCGGCAAGGGCGCCGTGCAGATATAGACAAGACGAGTGCCATTTATTTTTGGTTTTATCCGCAACCCAGCGATCTGGTTGAAGAACAAAATCAACCAGGAGATTAGAAATAACCAATGAAAAGAAAAAGGCTAAACTCATCTTTGTCAGGGGATCCATCCGCTATCGGGAACAGATGTGCGGCAGCGCATAATAAACGTTCTGGAATTGCCGGATACCTCGATTTTTATCCTCAAACAAATAGCAGTGGATCAGCACTCTGAAATCATACACAGAATTTTTTTAAAGAGTTATTAAGTATGGAGTTCATATAACACAATTATTAGTTATAGAATTCATATATTGCAATTATCAATTGTGGAGTTCATAATTGACAAACTATAAGTAAAGAGATCTGACATATGACATGTGCGGGAGTTGACGGGTTTATATGGCCGATGGGTGGATCTACGGGGTTTTAACAGGCGATATAATCAAATCAACAAAATTAAAGGATAAATATGGCGACGAGTTGATCGCGTTTATTAGAAATACTCTCGAAGACGCAGGAAAAAACAATATAAAGCCATATTCAATTTTCAGAGGGGATTCATTCCAGGGCATAACACGAAATCCGGAAAACGCTCTTGAAGATGCAATTCTCATACGACTTGCCCTCATTTCGAGCAAATATTCCGGGAATCTCAGGCAGGACCACCTCGATGCAAGGGTGGCAGCAGGCATCGGCACCGTCGACTACCTCCCTGAAGACAGGCCAGTCAGTGAAGGGGACGGGGAGGCATTCAGAAACTCCGGCCCCGAACTGGACAGGATGAAGAACGACAGAAAAAAACTGGTCGTGAAAACTCCATGGGCCGGTATCAATGAAGAGTTCGAGATCTACTGTGCCTTTCTCGATCGCTCTTTCGATTCTATTACACCCAAGCAGGCAGAGGCACTGATCTATCTCTTCAAAGGATTGTCACAGCAAGAGATTGCCGAGAAATCAGGAGTATCACAATCCGCAATCTCGCATCGGATCAAAAAGACCGATTACGACATCATAAAGAAGATCATAGCCAGATATCAACGCAAGATCCGGGAAGCATTGAATTTAGAATCAAATTCCAGAGATCTAAAAATAAAAATCGATAACCTTGCTTGAGAGGTCATCCCAAAACTCTCATCCACTCCCCCAATCTCTGCATACGGGACTCGGGAGAAAATTTCATGATCGGGTCGATGTCTTTCAGAATTCCATAAAGAATAGTGCGAAACCACCGCCTTCCCCCAACTCTCTGCCGGGGGACTGAAGCCCCCGGACCCCCGAAACAGGATAGGGTCAGGGAAGAGAGAACAGAGATCCTGATGAAGGAGATTGCCCTCCACCCCCTATCGCAATGATGGGGGGTGCGAGCGCCAGCGAGCATGAGAACACAGGAGATCGGAGATCTCCTGAGCAGGCACATCTGTGATGTGCCATGAGCCGAAGGCTTTCGAGACCGGGGGGAGGTGAGCGATAGCGACCTTGAGTAAATCTCTGATTTTCGAGTGGCGAGCGTCAGCAAGTCAAGAAGACCATGGGTCTTCGCTGAAATCCCCCGGAACAGACGCCAGAACAGGATTTTTCAGAACCGAATGGGAGTCATTTCATCGGCGTGACTGAGGGTTCGGATCAGTTTTGGGATAAACTCTGAATTTAGAACAGAGTGTTCAATACCCCCGCCCGGATTCGAACCGGGGTCGCCGGATCCAAAGTCCTGCATGATTGACCACTACACTACGGGGGTGAACGGTCGGTACCTGTTGGTTTTCCAGATATATCATTCTGTTTTTTGATCCGCACCCTCAACCCTGTCGGGATGGCTGTAGATGTTCAACTTTCCCCCCCGCGCGAACCCCACCACCGTGAGCCCGGTCTTCTCCGCCGTCTCCACCGCGAGGGAGGTCGTCGCACCGCGGGAGACGATCAGGGGGATGTTCGCGACGAGACACTTGCGGACCATCTCCGAGGAGATGCGGCCCGACGAGACGACATAGGTCAGGGAGAAGTCGACGCCGTTCCGGAGGCCGTAACCGATCACCCGGTCGAGGGCATTGTGCCTGCCGATATCCTCCGCGACCGCGATCACCTTCTCGCGGTCGAGCAGGGCGACGATGTGGACGCCGCCGGTCGCCGTGTGGAGCTCCGAGGTGAGGACCGACTGCACGGCCCCGAGGATCTCGGCGGGCGTGACCGTGAGGTCGGAGCGGACCTTCGGGAGTTTCTCCGTGTCGATATACGAGACGCTCCCCCCGCAGCCCGAAAGGATCGTCTTCTTTGTCCCGATGGACTTGAACGGGTTCGTCGTCAGGACGCTCACCCTGTTCTTCTCGACCTTGATCGACTCGATCTCCTCGGGCCCCTTTATGATCTCTTCGGTGAAGAGATAGCCGACGACAAAATCCTCGAAGTTGCCCGGGCTCATCATCGCAGTCATCGCATGCCTCCCGTTGACGAAGAGGGCCACAGGAAGTTCTTCCACGACGTCGTGAGCGATCGTCTCGAATCCTTCGCCGTCAAAACGGATGCAGGGTATTTTTCTGAACATACACTCTTCCTCTGTCGATCCGGGAGATCATTCCGGGCGGTCGACCTGTGTTTCGCCGTGTCGCCCCCCCGGGCAGGCGTCAGAGAGGAGGACACGATCCGATATACAGGTTCCTGCCATGCCGATATCTATGTTCGGTAGACAGGTTCCGGAGAATCGCCCATGAAACAAAGTTTCAGACAGTACACCGGGAAACACCCGCGGCCGAAAGGCAGGAAAACAATCTATACATAGGAGGCATGCAGATAGTACGGCGCGACATTCACAATTGTGAATACACCGCAGGGATACACCCGGGGCAGACCACTCATGAGTAACAAAGAAATGTATATGGGGCGCGAACCGCCGGTAAAAAAGGTCCTCTTCTGGTGCGACCGCTGCAATGTCCCCCTGATCGGACAGAAGTGCGGGTGCGGGGCCGAAGGGAAAAAAATCTCTCTCCTCCAGCCCTATGAGGTGCGCCCCGCGCTGAAAGGGGACATGGACCTCATCACCAGGCTCGTGCACGAACAGTTCGGCACCGTCCCCCTTCCCCGGATCATGCTCCTGAACAAGACCGGCGGGGTCGACCGCGCCGACCTCGTCATCGCGCATGGCGGGCGCTTCGGCTGGCTCACCTTCGACCCCGTGAACCGGCGGTTCAATTTTGACATCGCCCCCGAGGCACTCCCGTACATCCTCGACCATGCAAGCAAAGGGATCGTCGACCTCGATAGCGTCGCGGCTCCCGGCGAAGTCAGGGGACGGATCGGCGGCAAGAAGTTCACCCTCACCGCCAATGTCCCCGAAGGGACGGTGATCGTGAAGTACAGGAACAGGTACGGCACCGGCACCGTGAAAGAGGGACAGATCAGGGTGAAGGAAGTCGTGACGGTGGAGACACGCAGGCCTGCAAACCCCGACTGGAACGTCGCGATCAGGAAGAACCAGACCCAGCTCAAGAACCTCGAACAGGAAGCCATCCGCACCATCCGCAGGCACATGAACGACCGCCCGACAGCGAACGTCTCGTTCTCCGGCGGCAAGGACAGCACGGCGGTCCTCCACCTCGCACGCAAGGCAGGGATCGAGAAGGCGTTCTTCATCGACACCGGCATCGAGATCAGGGAGACCCTCGACTTTGTCGCCTCCCGACCCGGCGTCGAGATCATCGAGAAGGGCGGCGACTTCTGGCAGGCGGTGGAGAAGGCCGGGCCACCCGGCAAGGACAACCGCTGGTGCTGCAAACTCCTGAAACTCCAGCCTCTCAAACTCTACCTCGCCGGGGTCGGCCCCTGCGTCACCGTGCAGGGCAACCGCTGGTACGAGTCCTGGAACCGTGCGAGCCTTGAAGAAACGAGCCAGAACCCGGCAAACCCCCTGCAGTTGAACGTCTCCCCGATCCGGACCTGGCGGGCGCTCGAAGTCTTCCTCTACCTCTGGTGGCAGAAGGTGGAGATCAACCCCCTCTATGATATGGGGCTCGAACGCATCGGGTGCTTCCTCTGCCCCTCGATGCTGGAGAGCGAATACGAGTTGCTGAGGGAGACGCACCCGGACATGGTTGCGCGCTGGGACGCCTTCCTCGAAAAATGGGCCGAAAGAAAGGGGCTTCCCGACGAGTACTGCCGGTGGGGACTCTGGCGGTGGCGCGCCCTGCCCCCGAAGATGCGGGAGGTCTGCAGGAACAGGGGGATCGCCTTCAACGACGACTACAGTGTGCGTGCAACAAAAGAGAAGGTCGTGCGGCCTGCCGAAGCCGTCCGGGGAGAAGCAGCGCCCGGCCCCGAGATCGAAGAGGAGGGCTTCCCGGTGGAGAGGATCCGCCGGGACTTCCCGATCCTGGGGGACATCGTGTACCTCGACAACGCGGCGACAAGTTTCTCGCCCGAGGCAGTGGTCGAGGCGATGGTCGAGTTCGAGCACAGGTACCGCGCCAATGTCGGCCGGGGCGTGCACCGTCTCACCCAGATCGCCTCGCAGCGTTACTGGCACGCCCACGAGAAGGTGGCCGCCTTCATCGGTGGGAAGGACGGCGTCACCGTCTTCACGAAGAACACCACCGAGGCGGTCAACATGGTGGCGCAGGGCCTCTCATGGAAGCCCGGCGACCGCGTCGTCACGACAATCCTGGAACACCACTCCAACCTCCTGCCCTGGACGCACCTGAAAAAGCAGGGCGTCGAGGTCGTGGTCATACCGATCAAACCCGACGCCTCCCTCGACCTCGACGCCTTCAGGGAGGCGGTCGAGGCCGCGCCTCCGCGCCTCGTCGCCGTCACCCATGCCTCGAATGTCCTCGGCACGGTCACACCGGTGGAGGAGATCGCCCGGATCTGCCATGAGCACGGCTCTCTCCTCCTGGTGGACGGGGCGCAGAGCGTCCCACACATGCCGGTCGACGTTGCCCGTATCGGCTGCGACTTCTTCTGCTTCTCGGGCCACAAGATGCTCGGGCCGACCGGGACCGGCGTCCTCTGGATGAAGGAGCCCATCCTCGAACCGACGGTCTTCGGCGGCGGCATGGTCGAGGCGGTCACCGCCGACGGTTTCACCCCGGCGGCAGGCTACCAGCAGTACGAGGCCGGGACGCCGAATATCGGCGGCGGCATCGGGCTCGGCGCGGCGGTCGGGTACCTGGAAAAGATCGGGATGGAGGAGGTCAGGCAATACGAGGAGGAACTCACCACCCGCCTCATCGACGGGCTGAAGGGCATCGAAGGTGTGCACGTCTACGCGGCCGAAGACCCGGCGGCCCGCATCGGGGTGGTCTCCTTCACCATCGACGGCCTGCACCCGCACGAGGTCGCGCAGCAGCTCGACGAGGGCGCGGAGATCATGGTGCGGTCGGGGCACCACTGCTGCATGCCCCTCATGGAGCACCTCGGCCTCCCCGAGGGGACGGTGCGGGCGAGCCTCGCCCTGTACACCACCAGGAAGGAGGTGGACCTCCTCGTCGCAAGCGTGGCGGAGATCTGCCGCGGCCTCTGAATAATATTCTTTTTTGGCGGAGCAGAGAAAAACCTCATATGAGGGGTGAGGATCCGCTTTTCTTCCCGGTAGTTCCAAGGAGCTATTTCGAAGATTGCCATACGCCTCCCTATCCTAAGTGCGGGGGGTCTGGGGGGCGGCAGCCCCCCGGAAGAGACACCGATACACAGGCACCTCAGACAGGAGTATTACAGAAGCACTTTTTCTCTACCCTCAGGACTTCCCATACCCCCCAGGACAGAGGTATCTTCTCCCCCGCGGACAGAAGCGGTGCCGTGCAGATCGCGATCCTCGGGGCTGAGTCGCTCGGCGCACGGTCGATGGCGACGGTCATCCGGACCGCCGACCGGACGGTGCTCATC